>JAIPJD010000111.1 GCA_021734365.1 Mariprofundaceae bacterium
CCTTCGGGCCGTCTTGCTAGCGCAAGTACGTTCAAGCTTACGCTTGTCAAAGCCCGGCCCCCGCAACCAAACATTCAAAGGGGTTGAACCATTCCGGTTCGGCCCCTTTTTTTCACTATCAGACAATAACTGCGAAGGTCGCAGGTTATTCGCAGCAGGCTGCTCACCCTTCGGGCCGTCTTGCTGACGCAAGTACGTTCAAGCTTACGCTTGTCAAAGCCCGGCCCCCGCAACCAAACATTCAAAGGGGTTGAACCATTCCGGTTCGGCCCCTTTTTTTCACTATCAGACAACAACTGCAAAGGTCGCAGGTTATTCGCAGCAGGCTGCTCAGCTCAGGAATCAGGTGGCCTGATCCTGATCAGGGGCTGCAGCCTCCTCTGCATCCACCGGCAATGCATCACCCTGTACCCAGGCCCCAAACAGCTTGTAGCCCAGCGTGAGCACAATGGCACCGACAAACAGGCCGATGATGCCGGACATCAGCATGCCGCCAATGGCCCCCAGCAGAACAACCAGCACCGGTGCATCGACTCCCCGCCCCAGAAATATCGGTTTAAGCAGGGCGTCAGAAGAGCTGACAGCCATAGACCATATGATGAACAGGGTGGCAATGGCGGGATCCTGTACAGAAAACACATAAACAGCGACAGGGCCGAGAATAAGCAGTGGTGGCAGCTGTACAATAGCAACAATGAGAACAATAAAAGCCAGAAACCCGGCTGCCGGGACATCAACCGCCATCATACCAATGCCAGCCAGCAGGGCTTGAAACAGGGCAATGCCCAGCAAGCCATTGGCAACACTGCGAATGGTCGCAATTGACAAGTTCACGTACTGTTCACTCTGCTCACCGGCAAGCTTTTGAACCAGGCGTCTGGCAGCCAGACTTGCCGGTTCCGCCCGTGCCAGAAAAGCAATCGCAATCAGAATTGAAACGATAAATTGCAGGATCCCCAGACCGGCACCTGCCGCCATGGACAGTAACTTACGGCCGAAACCAACCAGTTGGTCATGATAGGTTGTAATCATGGCACTTAAGTTAGCAGAGGCTTCGCCCCAGAAATCGTAGAATTCCTCACCAATCAATGGCCATGCACGAACAGTTTCAGATGGAGAGGGAATAGAGAGTGTCCCCGCTTTCAGGGCCGCCCCCAGAAATGTTGCACCATCTACCAGTGAAGAAAACATGGCATACGATGGCAGAATGATCGCAGCAAGTGCGATAACAGAGGTCAGGACCAGTGAGAGCTTTTTGTTTCCACCCACCCTGTTGTTCAGGCCCTGATAAAACGGGTAAATCGCAACGGCGATAATTGCACCCCACGCAACCATGCCGACAAAAGGTGAAACAATATAAAGGCACCAGGCAATCAACAGAAATATGACCCCCAAACGAATTGAGGTTTCGATAGCGCCACTGGACGAGCGTGATGTTCCGGATGAATTCATGTCTGGTTTCCTCTGGGTCTGTAAGCCGATGATCTGATCTGTATTCATACAATCATGGCTATCGGTTGTTGTCTAACAAATGTGGCAATTTCCGTATGTTATCATATTTTTCCTGCTGCTCCCGCCGCTATCAAACGGGGGGTTCAAAATCAGATGCTCAGGTATACTGCTTCCCTGCCTGATTCAACTCAACCGGCAGCGAATCAGATTCCACCACTCCTGCAGCACCGATATCCGCACCTCTTCAGCTTCAGGTTCGGAACCGCTCATATCAATGACCCTGAACCTTGCCTTTCCCCAGCAGGTGTTCTTAACACTCCCTCCCTCCAGGGCCATGCCTGCGCCATACTTTTTCGCCTCGGCTGACATATCCGCAAACTTATGGTTATGCCCGAAGAGAAGCAGATTCGTATTCCCGTATTGCCCGAGAATTTCATTGAATATCTTTGCATCCCTGAATCTGTTCATAATCAGCCTGTTCCGGTATGGGTGATGATGGAGATAAACAACAACCTTTTTATCCTTCAGTTCACCTCTTCCCAGCAACCTCTCAAGTGCGGAGGTCTGCCTCTGTCCCAGCCTCCCCTCGGCACCCCAGTCCCAGTCGCCTTTGCTGCCCTTTATCTCCTCTTCAAACTCTCCCTCCATCGTATCCAGACCAATCAGGAGAAGCTCACCAATCTCATTCACAACCGGAAATGGCGAGTCACAGGGGCGATCGCTGCGATGATAGACATCCTCGGGAATAGAGGTGGAGCTCTTCAGGAAGCCGCCGAACAGGTGAAAAAACCGGCTCATATGTTCCGGTGTGCCACCCCAGAAATTTCCATAATCATGGTTGCCGGGACAGAGCAGAATATGCTCGAATTTTTCAGACAGCCTGCCAAGCTGGTTCAATGCATGGATCATGGCACCTTCATGCTCAGCATTCTCAATCAGGTCGCCTGTAATCAGCAGAATATCATCGGAACTGTATCGATCACTGCTCAATTCCCGGACAAGCCGGCCAAACCTTAAATCTGTCAATGAACATCTGTTATTATCCAGATGCAGATCGCTTAAGTGAATAATTCTCATATGCCCTTCCCCTCCCTGTACGGCTTACAGTAACAACAGCCCAAAAACAGATATTGCATCCATCTCAATCCTTTCAGCAGCCAATGTTCATTTCCCTGAGAAATTGCAAAACAAATATCCTGGATGCCTCCATATGCCTTAAGGCACTGGATGAAAGTTCATCTCCCAGGTCAAATCTCTCGCCCCGGATACGAAGAAGAAATGTTCTGGGGGGGCGCTCTTTCAGAACGCTTGAATAGGAGTGCATAATTGCCTGTGGTGTCATGGCATGGCTGGTGTAACTGCTGTCTTTTTCTGATTCAAGCTCTCCGAATTCAAATGGTGCTTCACAGGAAACATCGGCATCGATAAACAGAACCATATCCCGGCCCTGCATATCCACGATATGCTCCACCTGAAGTTGCATATCCGTCTGGCACGCTATCCCGGCCAGACCGAGCTTCTCAATCTCACTGGCAAACAGCGGGCCCAGTCCGTCATCACCACGGCCGGGATTGCCGAAGCCGAAAACAAGAACCTTTGCAGCGCTCACGCTGTGCGGGTAATGGTGCCGTTTGAACCCTTGGCGATCCGATCCACCCTCTCGCCATCGGCATCGACCAGCTCAATCTCCAAAGGCATTTTGCCCAGCGCATGGGTTGCACAGGAGAGGCAGGGGTCGTAGGCACGAATCGCTACCTCCAGATGATTTAGCAGGCCCTCGGTAATTTCGTTACCATCAAGATATTCATTGGCCACAGAGCGCACCGACTCGTTCATCGCCTGATTATTGCTGGTGGTTGAAACAATCAGATTCGCCTTTTTGATCGTACCATCTTCGTTGACTCTGTAGTGATGGAAAAGCGTGCCACGCGGTGCCTCAATGACACCGATCCCCTCCTCACGCTTCTCGCCCTTCACCACCAGATCACTGCCAAGAATATCAGCATCGTTCAACAGATCATGGATCGACTCGGCACAGTGAAGCGCCTCGATCATGCGCGCCCAGTGATAGGCCAGCGTATCATGTACAAAGGCCCCGTTGCCAAAGGCCACGAATCGTTTGCGTGCCGCTTCCGCCAAAGGCGTGGAGATGAAATCACAATTGTTCACCCGAGCCAGCGGGCCTACACGATACCAGCCCTGATCACGGCCGATATCTGTAAGGTAGGGGAACTTCATGTAACTCCACGATCTCACCTCTTCACGGATTTTTCCGGAGTACCCGCGATAATCAAACTGGTCAAAGATATTACTGCCATCAGGACGACTGGCTCGCAGACCACCGTGGTAGAGCTCCAGCGATCCATCACTGCCGACCATACTCAGATAGTTAGTGTTCAAACGGCCAAACCCGTGATTCTCCGGATGTTCAGTATGAATCTTTTCATTGAGATCAACAGCATCCTGAGCCCAGCCCAAAACATCATGGATATCAGCCAGAAGCCGGTCACGCTCTTCAATGGTCAGCGACTTGTTCATCCCCCCCGGCACAGTGGCTGCACCGTGGATACGCTTGCCGGTAATCACCTCGATCAGCTGCTGCCCGTACTTGCGCAGCTTCACACCTTTCAGGGCAAGATCCGGATAATCCTCGATCACACCGACAATATTCCGGTGCCTGAGGTTAGAGCCGAAACCGAAGAGAAGGTCAGGTGATGAGAGATGGAAGAAGTGCAGTGCGTGGCTCTGCAACGTCTGGCCAAAATGGAGCAGGCGGCGAAGCTTATCCGAAGTCGGCGTTACCCGATCCACACCCACCAGTTGATCAACTGCTTTGGCCGCCGCCAGATGGTGAGAAACCGGGCAGATACCGCAGAGCCGCTGCACAAAATAGGGCACCTCCCAATAGGGCCGCCCCTGAATAAATTTCTCAAAGCCGCGGAATTCAACAATATGAAAGCGCGCTTCACGCACGTGATTTTCCTCATCAAGCAGCAATGTAATCTTACCATGCCCTTCAACACGGGTGACGGGATCGACCGCAATGCGGCGAAGGTTTTCCTGACCAGGCTCAGTCATAATGTAATAACTCCTTAGGCAGGCTCGGCTCCCTGCCCTCCAGAAGATCGGTCAGAACCTTCACAAAGGCATCGGCCGGTGGCGGACAACCGGGCAGATAGTAGTCGATCTTCACCACCTCATGCAGCGGATGCACCTTCGAGAGCAGCAGTGGAATCTCAATATCATCAGGGATATGAGGGTTATCAACCCCCACGCCATCCAGAAACGCCTCTTCAAGGCACTGCTTCAGCGTAAAGTGGTTCCGCATGGCCGGCACACCGCCATTAATGGCGCAGGCGCCAACCGCAATCAGAATTTTGCAATTTTCCCGGAACTCCCTGAGCACGTGCACATTATCGGCATTGCAAAGACCGCCCTCGATAAGGCCGATATCACACGGTTCGCAACGCTTGATGTCATTGATCGGTGAGCGGCTGAATTCGATATGCTCCAACAGCCCGACAATGCGCTCATCCATATCCAGAAAGGACATATGACAACCGAAGCAACCGGCCAGTGAGGTGGTGGCAACACGGACCCTGGAAGTTTCAGAGGCCATACACGCCCCCCTCTTTCTCACCATCGACCTCTCCATCGGCCTCATCGTGATGCTTTGTTTTGAAGAGCTTTACTTCGCCAAGGTCGGTCTCAGCCACCGAGTGCAGGTCGAAGGTCCGACGACCGATCGGCACCTCATAGCCGTGATCCCTGATCAGAATCGCACCGACCGGGCAGATATGGGCGGCCAGATCATCCATACTGATATCGGAGTCGCCCAGCTTTCCCGTTGGTGAATTAACGATCAGCTGCCGCCCGGTACCGCGCCCTGAAATCGCAAACACATCCTTGCCGTCAACCTCCCGGCTGGCGCGCACACAGAGTTCACACATGATGCAACGGTCGCGATCAATCACCAGCGACGGGTGGGAAGCATCGACTTCACGACGCGGATAGAATTGAGGATAGTGCCCATCGAGCATGTCGAGGTGATAGGCCACCGCCTGCAGGGTACAGTCACCGCTCTTCTCACATGACGGACAGAGATGGTTTCCCTCGACAAAGAGCATCTGCGTGATGCTTTTGCGCACCTCTTTAAGATCTTCGGTATCGTTTGCCACCTCCATCCCGTCGGATGCCGGCATGGTACACGCCGACACGGCCCGTCCGTTCACATCAACAGTGCAGAGTTTGCAACTGCCGTGCGGGGAGAGGCCCGGCTTGTGACAGAGATGCGGGATATAGATACCGGCAGCAAGTGCCGCATCCATGATGGTCTGCCCCGCTTCGAAGGAGACTTCGACACCATCGATTCGGATTGTGTTGGTTGCCATAACTTTTGTTCTCACCACAAAGACACAACGATACAACATATTAGAAAAATGATTTTTCTCTGTGTCTCTGTGCCTCTGTGGTTTGAGAATTCACTCATAGGTGCGCCTCCGCATCATCCCGGCTGCTAAGACTAC
>JAIPJD010000112.1 GCA_021734365.1 Mariprofundaceae bacterium
CCCCGGAGTCGGGGGTACTGTTAATCCAGTATCAATTCAACCCGGGGCGATACATTTTTAAGCTTTTCATCAATGGTCGGGCGGCAGCTATACAGGCGATCGCTGGCAATTCCGTGATCCTGAATCGTTTTCAAAACGGTGTCCGACCGCGCTTCGGCCAGATTATGCAATTTCTCATCATTCATGATCAGCGGCCGATCCGGCGTTACGCCCCCGCCTTCAATTCGGGTGGCAACACCGCATATCTGCAGACGGAGATCTTTTTGCTTCATCAGCAGTGAAATTTTCAGTGCATAATCAGCCATGTCAGGCTCCAAATCGGATGAACGCTCATTAAACCGGACCGGTGTCAGTTTAGGTCTGGATGCTTTCTGGAGCACGTCGGAGGCCATCTGTACAGCCGTGATAATGGTGCCATAGGGCTGCAACAACTGCTTGGCATAGCTTACAGCCCCTGCACTCATTGCTGATGACAGCGCCTGGCGAATCGCATCGTTTAAGTTGACATCAGGATCGTCCAGGCGACCACTGATTGGCACATCCATAGCTATGTCACCCCGGCTGTCGCGCAGCAGATCGATGGCCATATTAACCGGCATGCCAAGACTCCCTTCAGCTTTTCCGGGTTGTTTAGCCTTCTGCAGAGCAAGCTTGCGAATCACCACTCTGTTTTTTGCATCAATTCTGTTTTCAGCAACTTTGACACTGCTGCTCAGCTCAAGCTGCCCTGTCTTAATGGAATGCCCCAGATACAACTCAACAAAACCGCTCAGCCGCTGCATATCAGCGTTTTTTAATTCAACGTTCAGGTCAGCAAACGGAGCCTCGAAATCGGGGACAATTTCACCCCGGACGCTCAGCAATCCCTGCCTGTTCAGCTTTATTACGACTTCAAGATTTCCCATCTTCTTTCCGGATGAATCAAACGGGGCCAGCGTGAATGTTTCCACTGCCATTGACGCATTAAAGGGAGGCTCTTTTGATTCATCCCTGTAAGTAACCACGCTTCCTTCGCTAACAAGAAACTCATCGATATAAAGTACGGGTTCTCCGGTATCTTCAGCTACAGTTTTATTTACGTCAGGGGGTCGGGCCGGGCTCTCTTTCCCGCCCTCCATCACAGCCGCCGGAGTCCTGCCGGCCCTGCTTTTGCCCTGAAGGTAATCCAGCACCGGAATCCTGCCATCCCTGAGCTTCCTGATTGATGCCCGCAGATCACGAACTGCGACTCTGTTCAGTTTATAATCACCTGAAAAGTCGATCTCTGCACTGTGCAGGCTCACCTCACCGACACTGCCCAGAGAATCATCGCTGGTTGCGGGCAACCTGATTCCCTGCATGGAGAGTAGCTCAAAAGCAGCCCGGTTGTTGTCGGCTACAGTGGCCTGATCCATATCAATGGAGTCAATGGCCAGCAATTGAACACGATGATGCCCCTCCGTTCGGGATGCCCCGGCCGCAACGGCTGTTTCCATGGTGGACACATTCACTGCTGCCTGCAGGCCCTGAATGGAAGCCCTGTCCAGCTTATGTGTGCCTGAAAAATCGAGTTGCGCACCTTGCAGGGAGAACTCACGGATACTGATTTGAGCGTCATCCTCCTCTGCCTGCAACGCCACGCCCTGCACAGAGAGCAGATCAAAAGCGGCCGTGCCGGAACCTGTGCCGCCAGCCTGAGCCAAATGCAGGCCATCAACTGCCAGTGATTGATCATGATTATCCGTAATCGAGAGGGACCTGAGATTCAAGTTCATATGACTGATTTTGAATTCCGCAGCTATGTCCCTGCCCACAGCAGGCAGGAACAGCGTGTTCTCCAGTTGCAGGGAACGGTTTTTAACCGTATAGCCGGGAGCACTGAATATTACAGATCCCAGATCAACGCTGTTTTTAAGCCATTGCCCACCATCATCCTCTCTCTTATCCAGTGAGGCCTTCAACGAATTCAACAGCAGTGATAGCTCAAAAGGCTCCTGATCCATTTTGCCATTCACCTTCAGGCTCACATCTGCAACGCCGATATCGTTCAGTACAATCTGCCACGGCTCAACGGGCTGGGGGGTATCGGGTGCGGGCGCCCCCAATGGAATGGTTGCGACCTGCCACTCCCCATTTTCCCGTTGTTGAATTTCGGCTTTGATCCCTTTCAGCTCAATGGAACGTATAAAAATACGTTGATCAAACATCGGCCACCAGTCGATATCGATAGCCAGACGCCCCACCTTCAAACCCGTATCTACCGAAACCCCTTCAATTACAAATGTGCCTTTAAACAGATTCAGGTCCACATTTTCAATTTCAACCTGCGCACCCTGACCCTCAAGCCACGAGGCAACTCTCCAGTGAACAACTGACGGGATCAGCGATAGCAAAAGAAGCGTGGCGGCCGTTATGGCAGCCAGAATAGAGAATAAACGCTGCTGCTTTTTAAGCATGGCTGTAATCGTGCTCCCGGATTCTGACATAACAACTCTCCATCACTAAAAAGAAGAACTGCTCCAGTCTATTTAAGCATACTAAGTATGCTCCTGCCCACGAGACAGGTATATGCCTTAAGGATTGGAATTTGACAGATGATTACGGCTAACCAATGTCTGGTCGGTGCTGTTTATGCCGGACTCAGCAGCATGGGTATTTTCATTTCGACACCTTGTGTCAGCCCGAGCATATGATATTCCCCATTAAAAATATCGCCATTCTGATGTTCTAAACCTATAGTCTTGCTGTAGGATATGATATGCAATCTGTTAATGAAACCATAAAGTCCAAAGATATCGTGACTGGTAATCTGCTGGCAGACATGCGGGAGATTGACTGGAAACAGGCGATAAATGAAGACCAGACCATTGTACGAATGGCCAATCCTTCCGGGGAAGTGCTGGATGCTCTGGCTGGCCGTTTTGCACTGGATGCATTGCACATCAAAGATGTCCGTAACCCTATCCACCCTCCACATTTTACGCGTCTGGAAAATGGAGCGCTGCATATCATTTTGCGTTTTCCGGTTGAGAAAGAGCCTGAAGAGAGTGTCAGTGAAGTCACCAGTGTTTCGATCCTTGCAGATGACAGGATGTGCGCTCTGGTATGGCCGGCCAGACGTTTTCACCATTTTTCCAACCACGATTTAAAGGGGCTGGATGTTGACGAATGCGTCAGCAAAATCATTCATATGCTGGTTGATTACCTGCTCTCGCGGGTTTACATCCTCCGCGAAGATATGGATGAGTTTGAAGAGGAGTGTCTGGCAAATGTAAACAGTGCCGATCTTGGAAGGTTGCTTACGATGCGTAAGGAGATGGCTACTCTGGCGAGACATGCCAGAACCAATGCGATTGCTATCGAAAAGCTTCTGACAGATTCGGCATACAAAGAAAATCTGCGGCTGATTGATGCACATGAGCATATGCACCGTGCCACCGCAATTGCCGAATCGAAAGCGGAGCATGCACTGAATGTCATGCAGGCGGCCCAGTCACTGCTCAGCCAGCGTCTGAATGAAGTGATGACCTTTCTTGCCGTGATTACAGTTGTGCTAACACCGATGGGAATCATTGCAGGTATTTTTGGCATGAATTTCACACAGATGGAAGTGCTGGGGCATCCATATGGTTTTGCCCTCTCTGTCTGGGGTATGTTGCTGTTGGGAGCCATGCTGGCGGCTTTCTTCAAGTTCAAGAAGTGGTGGTAAATGATTGGCGTTGAGTCAGCTGTCATTGCCAATCCGGTAAGGAGACCCGATGTTTGAAACGATCCGGCATAACTTAGAGGCCTGGATGAGCCACGTCACTCAGACCGGTTTCTGGTGGCAGGCGGCGATTTTATGTCTGGCCGTTGTTTGCGCACTGTTTGTACAGAAGTTGATGGACAAACTGGTTGAGCAACTCAGCAACGATGATGCCAGTCGGTTGCGCAAAATGTCGCTTAAAAGTTTAGAGCGTATTCAGTTCCCGATCTCCATGCTTATGGTTACCCTTATCGGGCAATCGGTACTGGAACATCTTGGATTCGACACACCGCTGCTGGCACTGGCAACACCATTGCTTCTTTCCCTCGCTGCCATCCGTATTTTGATCTATTTGCTGAGAAAGGGCTTTTCTCCCGGCCCATTGGTCAAGGCTTGGGAAAACATTATCAGCACTTTAATCTGGATCATGGTGGCCCTGCACCTGCTGGGCTGGCTACCAAGTGTGCTTACCGCACTTGATGGCCTTGCCTTTAATCTGGGCAACGCCCGCATCTCACTGCTTCTGGCAATCAAGCTGGTTTTCACGGTCCTGTTTTTCTGGGTGATCGCGCTCTGGTTGTCGAATTTTATCGAGCAGCGACTGAATAGTTTTGAGCATTTCAGTAAAAGTGCGAGGGTTGCACTGGCCAAAACCAGCAAGTTTTTACTTATTGCCATTGCTCTGTTCGTCGGACTCGATGCGGCAGGTGTCGATCTGACAGCCTTGACTGTATTCAGCGGCGCCGTAGGGGTTGGTATCGGCTTCGGCCTGCAACGAATCTCCAGCAATTTTATCAGTGGCTTTATCCTGCTGTTTGACCGATCCATTAAACCGGGGGATGTGATTACCGTGCGCGACAAGTTCGGCTGGGTGCAGGAGTTGCGTGCCCGTTATATTGTTGTGCGGGACCGGGATGGTGTTGAAACGCTGATCCCGAATGAGAACCTGGTGACCTCTGAGGTGATCAACTGGAGTTATTCGGATACTGCTGTCCGTATAAAACTGGGAGTACAGATCAGCTATAACGATGATCCGGAAGAGGCCATGGCACTGATGCTGGAGTGTGCCAAGGCCTCACCTCGTGTGCAGGCTGATCCGGTTCCGCTGACGAGGCTGATGGAGTTCGGTGATAATGGTATTCTGCTCGAACTGCGCATATGGATTCATGATCCTGAAAACGGATTGGGCGGTGTTCGATCAGAGGTCAATCTTGCTATCTGGCGAGCCTTCAAAAAAGCCGGCATCACCATTCCCTATCCGCAGCGCGACATTCATATCAGGAACGGGCATATGCCTCTCCAATCGAAGGTAGATGATGAATAAAGTTTTGCTGGGCTGGCGCGAGTGGGTTTCTTTGCCTGAGCTTGGAATTGAAAGCATCAAGGCCAAGGTGGATACAGGAGCCCGCACTTCCGCACTTCACACCTTCAAACTGGAGACATTCAGTGAAGATGGAGTTGCCAAGGTTCGATTCAGTATTCATCCCTATCAGCATGACCTCTCCGTTGTAAAGGAGTGTACCGCAACGCTGGTTGATGAGCGCAGTGTCACCGACTCCGGCGGGCATACAGAACTAAGGCCCGTCATTTTAACCTCGATATTGATTGGCGGGGTCAGCAAAAAGATTGAAACCACATTGACCAATCGTGAAAATATGAAGTTCAGAATGCTGCTGGGTCGAACCGCTATGCACGGTGATTTTATTGTTGATCCGGAAAGTTCATATCTGTGTAACAAACCCGATGTAGCCGTGTTTAAGCAAGGAGCCCCTACATGAAAATAGCGATCCTGTCCCGCAACCCCAAACTCTATTCGACCAAAAGGTTGATCGAGGCTGCAAAAGAGCGCGGTCATGATGTGCAGGTTTTCGATCACCTGCGTTGTTATATGAACATCACCTCGATGAGGCCATCGATACACTATAAAGGTGAAAGGCTGGAAGGCTTTGATGCGGTGATCCCACGTATCGGCGCATCGGTTACCTTTTACGGTACGGCTGTGTTGCGGCAGTTCGAAATGATGGGGGTCTACCCTCTAAATGAATCTGTCGCAATCTCACGTTCCCGTGACAAACTGCGCTCAGTTCAATTGCTGGCACGAAAAGGTATTGGATTGCCTGTAACCGGCTTTGCCCGTAACCCGGATGATATCGGTGATTTGCTGAATTCGGTCGGCGGCACTGCCTTTGTCATCAAGTTGCTGGAGGGAACCCAGG
>JAIPJD010000113.1 GCA_021734365.1 Mariprofundaceae bacterium
AGAGTCTCCCTCTACCAGAAATATTTCGGATGACGCGGGGTCTTTTTCCTGACAATCCGCCAGTTTTCCGGGCAGGCTTGAAATATCCAGCGCACCTTTTCGACGGGTCAGGTCGCGTGCCTTTCTTGCTGCATCACGTGCCATGGCTGCCTCTGCAGCCTTGCCAATAATACGCTTGGCTTCAACCGGATTCTCTTCAAACCACTCAGCAAGCTTTTCGGACACCTTACTTTCCACCGCCGGGCGAACCTCGGAAGAGACCAGTTTGTCCTTGGTCTGGGAGGAAAACTTCGGATCGGGAACCTTCACGGATAGAACTGCTGTCAGGCCTTCCCGGCAATCATCTCCGGTCAGAGCAACTTTATGTTTTTTAAGCAGGCCGTTGGCTGCTGCGTAGTTGTTTACGCAACGTGTCAGTGCCGCCCGGAAACCAGCCATATGAGAGCCGCCATCGCGCTGTGGGATGTTATTGGTAAAACAGAAGACGTGCTCCTGATAAACATCGGTCCACTGCATGGAGAGCTCAATACCGATATCGTCTTTTTCACCTTTAATAGTAATGCACTCTTTATGTACCGGTGTGCGGGTACGGTTCAGGTGCTCTACAAACGCGGTGATGCCGCCCTCGTATTCGAAGAGCTGGCGATTGTCATCCCGCTCATCGATTAGCTCAATACGAACGCCGCTGTTCAGGAAAGATAGTTCGCGCAAGCGCTTGGCAAGAATATCAAATGACATGTTGCGATGAGAGAATGTTTCCAGGCTTGGCAGGAAGCGCACTTCCGTACCGGTGCCTTTGGCGGTGCCCACCACCCTCAGCGGCTCAACGGTATCGCCGTGCTCGAAACGGCAGAAATGAACCTTGCCTTCACGACGGATCTCCAGCTCCAGATATTCAGATAGTGCATTGACCACGGAGACACCCACACCGTGCAGGCCGCCGGATACCTTGTAAGAGTTGCTGTCAAACTTACCACCGGCATGCAGTACCGTCATAATCACTTCTGCGGCAGAGCGCCCCTCTTCCTCATGGATACCTACAGGGATGCCTCGCCCATTATCCCGAACGGTCACAGAATCATCGGAATGCAGAATCACCTCAATCTTATCGCAGTGACCGGCCAAAGCTTCATCAATCGAGTTGTCCACAGCCTCGTAAACCATGTGGTGCAGACCTGTACCATCATCGGTATCACCGATGTACATACCCGGACGTTTACGAACCGCATCAAGCCCCTTAAGTACCTTAATGCTATCCGCACCATATTGCTGGTTTTCCATTTCACTCATGCTGCTTTCTCCATTTTACGGCCGGTTACTATTTTCATAGCAGGCCGAATTGCACCCAATCCACTCTCATTCGCCACACACTCTGACAGATGGCTTTGATGAATCGTTAGCCTTTTCGGCACCTCAATGCCACTCGGAACCGTCATCAATATCTGGCCCTGGTAGCTATAAAGCCTGTTCATAAGACGCTGCTGCCGATCGGTATCCAGTGCTTCCAGGCAATCATCAAGCAACAGCAATGGCGCCAGATGCCGATACTCCTGTCGAACGGCACATTCTGCCAGCCTTAAAGCCATCGCGGCCAGTTTTTGCTGCCCGCGAGAGCCCACCGAACGAATCTCTCTGCCAGCAAAAAGAATTTTCAGACGGTCGCAATGGGGCCCTGTTTGCAGACGCCCCAGCCTTGCATCGTCATCCCGCCTGCTTGCCAGGCGTTCAAGCCAGGATTGTTCACTATCAGGAGCTGTTGATATCAACTCCAGCTTGAGCGTGGACTCCATCAACTCGTGTTCGTTTTCAAGCGAATCATTCAGACTGTTAATCATCTCAACTCTGCTTCTGACCACCTGCCGTCCGGCGGTCACAATCTGATGCTCCCATACATCAAGCTCAGCTGATGAGCGATTTCGTCTGATCAGACGGCCCCGCTGCATCAATGCCCGAAGATAAGTCTGATAGGCACGATAGGTAGCCGGATTGGATGCGTGAATCACACTATCAAGCCATTTTCGCCGCTCACCCGGTACTCCATCGACCAGCTTGCCTGCCTGTGGAGCCTCTACCACTACGGGCAGCGTCTCGGTCAACTCCTTACGCCGGGAAATTTTTTTTCCCTGCAGAACAATCTCACTCTTTCCCCGCCTGCCAACCAGGTCTACGTGCATCGGTCCGTAACGTTTCCAAACCCCTGATATCCTGAATGTATCCATTCCCCATCGTACCAGTTCCGGATCACGTGCCTGCCTGAATGAGCGTCCATGAGCCATCATATAGACGGCCTCCAGCATGGTTGTTTTTCCGGAACCGTTTTGACCTGAAAGAAGGTTGATACCCTCTTCACACTGCCAATTGATTCTTTCATGACAACGAAGGTCGAAGAGAGAAAGCTCCTTAATAATTAGGCATGGAGATCCTGTCATGGCCGGTCTGTTAGATTCGCATCGGCATCACAACATATTTCAAGGCATCATTTCCCTCTTCCAGCAACAGTACAGGAGAGAGGTCGTCTTTTAACTGGATCCTGATCCGGTCCGATTGAACTGCACCCAGTACATCCCTTAAATATCGGCCATTGAAACCGATGCAGACATCTTTTCCCGAGTAATCGGCATCAATGAACTCCTCCGCTTGCTCCTGTTCCGTATTGTGAGCTGAAATATGAAGGGCATTGGAAGAAAATTGCAGTCGTACATCATGTGTAAACTCATTTGCCACAATCATACTCCGGCGCAGAATCTGATCCATACGCCCACGATCAATGATGACCTCTTCCGGGTTATCGGACGGAATCACATCGTCATAAACAGGGAACTGTGCATCAATTACTTTGGATGTCAGGCTGTGTTCGCCGGCATCAAGGCGAATCTGGCGTCTACCCAGGGAGAGTGTGACCTGGGCCTCCACCTCTTCACAGATCTTTCTAATCTCTGCGACCGCTTTTCTTGGAACAATCGCACTACAGTTCTCAACCTGCTGTTCCAGACGGGCAGCTGCCAGTGCCATCCGATGTCCATCGGTTGCGACCAGTTGCAAGCCATGTTGAGCTGAAATTTCAAACAGTGTACCTGTCAGATATTTACGGGTCTCATCCGTCGACATTGAAAAACTGGTAGCTGCAATCATGGAGGCAAGGTCTTTACCGTCGATCTGAATAGAGAAATCGGTATCCGGTTCAGGCAGGCCCGGATAATCACTGGCTGGAAGAGTAGAGAGCCGGAATTTTGAACGACCACTCCTGATCTCCATAAAAGAGGCTTCCGTTTTCAACTCTACATCACTATCCACATCCAGCTCTTTAACAATATCGAATAGTTTTTTTGCAGAGATGGTAATAGAGCCTTCGCTCTGGATATTCGCCTCTGCTTCCGAGCAGACACCAATCTGCAGGTCTGTAGCTACAATTTTCAGTTTTTGGCCAGATGTCTGAAGTAGCAGATTTGAGAGGATGGCATTTGTACTTCTCTTCTCAACAATATTTTGGCAACGCTGCACATGCTGCAAAAAAGATGTTCTGGGGACGGTGATGTGCATCTTAACTCCTTCTTTAATACTTAAATACAATATATATAGTCTTAACAGTAGAGGGTGTTAATAACCTGTATAAGGCAATTAATCCTATATTTTTAAATAGTTACAAAGAACGATCCTGTGTATAACTATTCTCTATCCCTGTGTACAGTATGTATGGTCAGGAGCAATATTTAACCACATCTCCCAATCAGGCAAGCAACTCAACAGTTATCCACAGTAATCCTTATAACCTTTCTACAACTTACCCTTTTTTTCAATCATTTTATCATACTGCTTTCAAATAATATTATGGTTTAAGGAGGCTGAACAGCCTCTTTATTTCATCGTCAAAATCTTTATCTTCATTCCGCATCTGTTGAATTTTTCTATGTGCATAGAGAATAGTAGTATGATCTTTTCCACCAAATTTTTCACCAATCTCCGGCAGAGAGTGTGTGGTAAGTTCTTTCGATGCATACATGGCAATCTGACGCGGAAAGGCGATGGTGCGGGTACGTTTTTTGGATACCATATCCTGAACCCTGATGTTGTAATAGTTCGCAACACCCTTCTGGATATCATTGACTGAGACAATCCGCATATCTTCCTGTAACTGATCTCTCAGAACATGGCGGGTCACCTCCATATTGATCACTTTATCTGTCAGTTTTGCATAAGCGGTGATACGGGTAAGAGCCCCTTCGAGTTCACGAACATTATTAGTGATTCTGGATGCAAGCAGATAAGCCACCTCTCTGTCCAGTGTAACCCCGGCCAGCTCAGCTTTATTAGCAAGAATCGCAAGCCGTGTCTCCAGATTGGGTGGCTGGATATCAGCGACAAGCCCCCAGTTAAACCTGGATCTCAGACGCTCCTCAAGATGACTCATCTCCCTGGGGCTTCGATCTGATACCAGAATAATCTGTTTATGAACTTCGTGCAGCGCATTGAATGTGTGAAAGAACTCTTCCTGTGTACTGGTCTTGCCGGCAATAAACTGAACATCATCAATGATTAACACGTCAACCTTCCGGTACTGTTCACGGAACTGATGGGTGGCATTGTTGCGAATGGCAGTGATAAGTTCGTTGGTGAAGCGCTCACCCGTCCTGTAGGCAATTTTGATATGATCTTTTTGTATCAGCTTGTTGGCGACCGCGTTAATCAGGTGCGTTTTACCCAAACCGACGCCACCATGAATATAGAGCGGGTTATAACTTTCACCCGGTTTATCGGCGACAGCCTGGCTGGCGGCATAACAGAACTCATTACTGGATCCGACCACAAAATTCTCAAATGTGAAACGAGGATCAATGTAGCCATCAACACCGCTCGGCTTTTGACCTCTCTGTTGAGGTTTTCTCTCCGTTGGAAGCGTCAGGGATGGGTCAACCTCAAAGCGAACGGTAACATCCGGTGAGAATACGGATTTAACAGAAGCGATAAGTATCTTTTCACAGTCAGCTTTCAAGCCATCCAGAAAAATTCGGCTTGGAACTTTTAGAATCAGACAGTTGTCATCGAATTCCGGGTGAATGGGCATAACCCACGCATCAAATTTTGAGGGCGGAATATCAGTTTTGAGTTGTTTAACAATACTCTTCCAGCTCTTCTTCCAATCATGATCTACCATTGGCTGAATTGTACATGCTTGTTTGTGCTTATCTACATTCATTCGCTACTTACAGAGATCTTGACATTGGAATGGTGCAACATATGATTCGCGACCCTTCAAAAAAGAGGAGCTGGATATGAGTTTTACCTACAAGCCAAGCCGCATTCGTCGAGCACGCACCCACGGGTTTCGCGCGCGCATGGCAACCCGTTCCGGACGTGCAATTATTAACCGCCGCCGTGCAAAAGGCCGCAAACGGTTGTCTGCCTGAATAAAAGTTTTCCACCTGAGTTCCGGCTGAGGTCAAAATCTGATTTTGATGCTCTAAAGGGAGGGCTCAGGTTGCATATGGATAACCTTCGCTTTGTCTATCGTAAAAACCACCTTTCACATGCCCGTCTCGGGCTGGCTGTTTCAAGAAAATATGGTAACGCTGTAAAAAGGAACACCCTGAAACGCCTGTTGCGTGAGAGATTCCGTCATCATTCTATTCGAACCGTACCGATTGATGTTCTTGCCTTTCCGGTAAACAGTGTAGACGGGCCAATTGACCTTGCATCCCAGATGGATGCTGCCCTGGATAGAATTATAAAGCGTATGAATCGGCCTGTGCCATGAAGTATTTCGCTATCGGACTGGTTCGTTTCTACCGCTATTTTATCTCCCCATTGTTGCCCCCACGCTGTATTTATACCCCAACCTGTACAGAATATGCCATTGAAGCGATAGAACGATATGGCGTAATCCGTGGAGGATGGTTAGCGTTCCGCCGCCTGT
>JAIPJD010000114.1 GCA_021734365.1 Mariprofundaceae bacterium
TATAGTGCCGTGGCAAATTCTCTGTGACCGGGTTGGTGCGAGCCTCAAGGTGGTACCGATGAATGAGGCCGGCGAGCTGGAGATGGATGCATTTGAAGCACTGCTCTCCGACCGTACAAAGCTTGTCGGTGTTGTACATATGTCCAATGCTCTGGGGACAATCAATCCGATTAAAGAGATGATTGAGAAAGCACATGCGGCCGGTGCAAAAGTTCTGGTGGATGGTGCACAGGCTGCCGCGCATCTGGCTGTGGATGTGCAGCAGCTGGATGTAGATTTTTATGTCACATCAGCACATAAAATGTATGGCCCGACCGGTGTGGGTGTTCTGGTTGCCAAAGAAGCATTGCTCGAAGCAATGCCTCCATATCAGGGCGGTGGTGACATGATCCTGACTGTGACATTTGAAAAGTCACAGTATAATGATTTGCCACATAAGTTTGAGGCAGGCACGCCGAACATTGCCGGAGCCATTGGTTTTGGCAGAGCTATTAAATATATTGAAGGTATTGGTTTTGAAGTTATTGAAGCGCGTGAAAAGGCGTTGCTGGCTTATGCAACGCAAAAGGCAAAGGATTTTGACGGTTTGCGCCGGATTGGCACGGCCGGGCATAAAGCCTGTGTGCTCTCTTTTGTGCTTGATGGCGTGCATCCACATGATCTGGGCACCATTCTGGATCGTGAAGGCGTAGCTATTCGAGCGGGGCATCACTGTGCGATGCCGGTGATGCAGTTTTATGGTGTTCCGGCTACGGCGCGGGCATCGTTTTCCATATACAACACAGAGGCGGAAGTGGATACGTTGTTCGCTGCGCTGACCAAGGCACAGGATATGTTCACGTGAAGAATGTGAACCACAGAGACACAGAGACACAAAGTTTTTCTTTGTCTTTCTTAGTGCCTTCGTGCCTTTGTGGTTAATGAGGATTATGTCCATGTTCGATTTGAGTGATTTATATCAACAGGTCATTATCGACCATACCAAAAGCCCACGTAATTTTGGCAAGTTGCAGCCGTGCAATCATGATGCGGAGGGGTATAACCCGCTGTGCGGTGATCAGCTGCATGTCTACCTGCAGATCAACGACAGCAACATCATTGAAGATATAAAATTTGAAGGGCAGGGCTGTTCGATTTCCACAGCATCAGCCTCGCTGATGACAGAAGCGCTTAAAGGAAAGCCGGTTGGTGAATTTGAACGTCTGTTTGAAGCAGTTCATGCCATGGCGACTGCCGACATGTCTGAAACGGTGGATGAGGAGGCACTTGGGAAGCTGGCAGTGCTGGCTGGTGTGAAAGAGTTTCCGGCCCGGATCAAATGCGCCACACTTTGCTGGCATACATTGAAATCAGCCATTGAAGATAAAAGCGAAGTGGTGAAGACCGAGTAAGTAATGAGCCACGAAAAACTGACAGGAACTGAACCGCAAAGGCGTACGGGCACATTATTTTTGTTTTGTTCTGTGCCTCTGTGGTTTTTAAGGATTGCAACATGACTTCAGGTGATATGATTATTGTGACTCGGGACGTGGATGCGGTTCTGATCCCGTTGGGCACGCCCGTAATGATTCCCGAGGGGGCACAGGTGCGCATGACCCAGGAGCTGGGCGGCAGTTATACGGTTGCTGTGAATGGTAACCTGGCCAGAGTTGAGGGTGTGGATGCAGATGCTCTGGGTCTGACAGAGGCTAAAACGGTTGAAAAGCCGGAGGGAGCGCCCGTTGCCGAAGGCCCGGTTAATGAAGAGGAACTCTGGGACGCACTTAAAACCTGCTACGACCCGGAAATCCCGGTCAATATCGTTGATCTGGGGCTTGTCTATGATTGTCATGTGGTGGACAGTGATGAGGGAAAAAACCATGTGGATATTCTGATGACTCTGACAGCCCCCGGGTGCGGTATGGGCCCGTTTATTGTCGATGATGTTCGCCAGAAGGCGCTGAGTGTAGCCAACGTCTCGGATGTGCATGTTGAACTTGTGTTTGATCCGCCATGGGACCGGTCAATGATGAGCGATGAGGCCAAGCTTCAGCTTGGCATGTTTTAGTTCGTACCAGTAAATTTGACCACAAGAGTATGAAGGCGATGAACCACAGAGACATGACCCTTGGACAATAAGGCAGGAGCCGTTTGAACGCGCAATGCCCGCCTATAAGGCGAGAGGGCCAAGGATGGGCCGAATTAAATCCCCAACGGGGGACAAAAGAGCATTTACCACAAAGGCACTAAGGCACAAAGTAAAACAATGTTAGATAAAGATTCTTTTCTTCCTCTATGTCTGAAGGTGAATCGTGCAGCGAGAGAGGCTCCCCTTGGGGGACTGTGATTCATTCAACTTTCTTAGCCTGCTTTCTTTGTGCCTCTGTGCCTCTGTGGTTAATAATTTAAGGGATTTTAGGAGTGTGTTCTGATGGCTGAATGGATTGATGTATGTGCTGCTGGTGACCTGAAACCGGGCGAGCGGAAGATTGTCGCAACCGATGTGGCCGAGATTGCCGTTTTTAATCTTGATGGCGAACTCTTTGCAGTTGAAGATGTATGTACGCACGATGGCGGCGAACTTGCCAGCGGTGTACTGGACGGTGACCAGATTATCTGCCCGCGCCACGGTGCTCGCTTCTGTATCCGCAACGGCAAGGTGCTGTCACCACCGGCCTACGAAGATATCGAAACCTTTCCGGTTCGAACTGATCAGGGTGTTGTCCAGATTGATATAGAATAGTCAAAAATCAGATGGCTGTATGAAGCCATCTTCTCCATGTGCTACTATTCGGACATGGAAATCAGGCATGACAAATAGAGGGTCAGGTGGGAAGAGTGGCCTTTTTGCGCTGATAAAGCGCTCTAAAGAGAGCAAAAATGGTGAGTTTGACCAGGGGATTGTTCGACTCATTCTTGTTAGTGTCGTTTGCCTCTATCTCTATTTCTCCGGTTCCATAGAGGTCTTCCAGCTTATTGCCACCTATCTGCTGACGGCCATTGTCCTGTTTACATGGATTCTCATTTCCCCTGGGGAAAACGCAACGCGAAGAGTCTTTGCAATTTTTGGTGATATTGCGGTACCGACTATCGGCATCATCCTTTTGGGTGATGAGGGTGGGGAACTGTTTGTGGCCATTTATCTTTGGGTTATCACAGGCAATGGATTTCGCTTTGGCATAAAATATCTGCTCATTGCCACAGCTCTTTCCTGTGCCGGGTTTATTTTAGTGATGATGATTTCACCCTTCTGGTCCGCGCACTCAAGAATGGGGCTGGGGCTACTGTTTCTTATTGCTGTGGTTCCCATGTATATGGTCAGGTTGATTCGCAGTTTGCACCACGCTATTAATGTCGCCGAAGAGGCCAGTCGGGCAAAGTCCAGGTTTGTGGCCAACATGAGTCATGAACTTCGTACGCCTCTGCACGGTATTATCGGGATTAGCGACCTCCTGTCGATGACGTCACTCGATAAAGAGCAGAAGAAGTTTGTATCCATGGTTCAGTCCTCCGGGAAAACCCTGCTGGCCCTGATTGAGGATATTCTCGATATATCAAAGATTGAAGCCGGCAAGCTCATTATTGATATCAAGCCGTTTGACCTGCATGAGCTGGTCATAGGAACAGTCAATGGCTTCCTGCCTCAGGCCGAGAAGAGAGGGCTTCGCCTCTTCTCTCATGTTGACCCGGCCATTCCTTTTATGCTGCAGGGCGATGAGCTCCATGTTCGGCAGATTCTGATGAATTTTATCAGCAATGCATTGAAATTTACCGAAGCAGGGCAGGTAGAACTGCTTGTTGAACCCGTGCAGGAGAGCCCGGACGATCATGTCTGGGTCCGCTTCAGAGTGATTGATACCGGTATCGGCCTCACAGAAGAGGCCCAGAAGAGAATATTCGGGAGTTTTGTGCAGGCGGATGCTTCGGTGACGCGCAAGTACGGCGGCACAGGACTGGGCACGACGATCTCCAAAGAGCTGGTGACGGCCGTGGGGGGTAACATCGGACTGAAGAGTGAAGAGGGTAAGGGGAGCGAGTTCTGGTGTGAGCTGCCGTTTGAGCGGCAGCAGGAGATGGCCAAAGAGCAGATTGCTGCGGTCTCTTTTTCGGATGCACGCGTGATAGCCCTGCTTAGTGAACATCTTCTTCCCAAGGTGGAGGCGCCACTGAATCGCTGGGGTCAGTATCTGGAGGTTGTCAATGGTGTACCAAAGCTGTTTTCCAAGCTTGTAGAGGCCAATGAGTCAGGTAATCCCTTTCATGTCGTCATTGTAGACGGGGATTTGTTAAATATGTCTGCCATGGACTTTATGCAGACGCTTAAGGAGGAGGAGTGGCACGCTAATGTGGCTCTGGTGCTGGTTCACTCCCGTATTGAAACAGGAGAACTCGATGCGCTGATGCAGGCAGGCTACTCCTCTGTCCTCCATTCACCGATCAATGAGTCCCTGCTGTTTAATGCCATTCACGAGGCGTGTGTCGGCAAGCGGATTGGTTCCGGCATGGCCACGGTGGCCGATTATCACAGGAAGAGGGATGATGCGAAAAGCCTGCGGATTCTTGTTGCTGAAGATAATGAAGTGAACCAGACGGTGATCAGAGAATTGCTTGAGCGTTTGGGGAATCAGGTGTTTCTTGTCAGTGACGGTGAGGAGGCACTGGATGCCCTGACTGATCGGGAGGGAGAATTTGACATGGCTATTCTGGATATGAATATGCCGGGCCTTTCCGGCCTTGATGTACTGAAGGCATACCGGTTCATGGAGATCAAAGGCCATCTGCCGATCATTATACTCTCTGCCAATGCCCTGCCGGAGATGATCACAGAGTGCAGGGAGGCCGGTGCGGATGAGTACCTGACCAAGCCGATTGAGACAAAAAATCTGATCAGGGTTCTTGACGAGTTCTCCCGGCCCGAAAAAGAGTCGGGTGGTGGAGGGGTGGTTCAGGCGTTTCCCGCCCTTAAAGAGAAGTACGTATGGCATCACATCAACATAGAACCGCTCGAAGAGTTAAAAGGCTTTGCCACCAGAGAGGGCTTTGTTCAGGAACTGCTGGGGAAGTTTATGAACGCGGGGGAGAAGCATCTTGTTGCACTTAAGAATGCTGTTTCTGAAAATGATGGCGCCTCCTTTCAGGATATTGTTCATGCCCTGAAGGGGAGTGCAGGTACGGTAGGGGCGACTTCGATTTATCAGATATGCGACAAACTGGAACGGGGACGGCGTGACTTAAGCCCTTCCGGAATGGAGCGTCATGTTGTGATGCTGGCGGATCTGTTTGATAAAAGCCGCAAGGAGTTTGATCGTTATTTAAGTACCTGTGAGTAAATTTTTGAATATTCCGGGTTGTGAGGGGCCCCGGCTGGTTCCGGGGGCCCCGCGGACAAATACATTAACCATGGCTGATTTTTAAGGATTGTCTGGCAACAAGCCGTTCCATCATGCGCAGGTCTTTATCCTTCAGGTTTAATGCCGCATCAGCCCAAACCACAGCGATGTTTTTCAACTCCTCATAAGTAACCGGATTACAGTGCCGTCTGGCTTGCTGGAAGGCTCTGTAACCATTACTGGCCCGATTTCGTTTTTTGATATATTCAAACACAGCCTTTTCACCTTCACCGTCTTCAGCGAGCAGATCGACAATGCCCAACTCATACATCTCTTCTGCGGTATAGAGTTTGCCGCCAAGGATCATCTTTTCTGCCATGACCGAGCCAATCTTTCTGGAAAGAAGGCTGTAGGCACCCATGCCAGGAAACAGATTGAACAGGATCTCGGGCATGCCCATTTTTGCACTACGTTCAGCAATGAGTACATTACTGGACAGTGCAAATTCGAAGCCACCGCCAAGGGCATCACCTTGAACCAGAGATATGGTCGTGATGTTT
>JAIPJD010000115.1 GCA_021734365.1 Mariprofundaceae bacterium
CCTCCAGTGCGACGTTACCGATGACGATGGAGGGTGTGAAAATGGCGGGTGTTTCTAAAACATCACGCCGCTTTGTGCTGCCGCTGGGGGCAACGATAAACATGGATGGTACCGCACTCTATGAGGCGGTGGCAGTGCTCTTTATTGCACAGGCGATGGGCATCGATCTTACATTCAGCCAGCAGATACTGGTGCTGATCACGGCAACCATGGCTGCAATCGGCGCTGCAGGTATTCCTGAAGCCGGCCTGGTGACCATGGTGATTGTGCTTGAGGCCGTTGGCTTGCCGCTGGAGGGGATCGGACTGATTCTGGCGATTGACTGGTTTCTGGATCGATGCAGGACCACCGTTAACGTCTTCGGAGATGCGGTCGGTGCGGCGGTAGTAGGAACATTCTGTGCGGATCAGCAAAACGATTGATATTATTGATGTTTCTACAACTCTTGCTGAATTCGGCTTTGTGAATAGAATCCCTCACCCTTTATGAGCTCGGAGGCACCATGCATGAAATTATCGAAGGCCTGACATTTGATGATGTGCTGCTGGTGCCACAGGCAAGTCAGGTTTTGCCAAAAGGTGCTGACACCTCTTCCCAGCTAACCAAAAAGATACGCCTCAATATCCCTGTGGTTTCAGCAGCGATGGATACCGTCACCGAGTCAGGTACGGCGATTGCACTTGCACAGGAGGGCGGTATCGGCGTCATCCATAAAAATCTTACCAACAGGCAACAGGCAGCCGAAGTTCGCAGGGTAAAGCGTTACGAGGCCGGCGTGGTTCAGGATCCGCTCACCGTTACCGAAGATATGTCGCTGGAAAATGTGCGTCATCTATCTGCTAAACACGGTTTTTCAGGGTTCCCTGTGCTGGATGCCAATGGAATGGTTTGCGGTATCATTACCAATCGTGATATCCGCTTTGAGTCGGATCACAGCATGTCTGTAAAGGATATGATGACACAGCGGGATCGCCTGGTAACCGTTGCTCCGGGCAGTGGTCTGAATGCCTGCAAGCAGCTGTTTCGTGAGCATCGTATTGAGAAACTTCCCGTCGTTGACTCTGACGGCCGCCTGCAGGGCATGGTGACTGTACGTGATATTGAGAAGGCTTCAGCGCATCCAAGCGCTGTGCGCGATGATCTCGGGCGGCTGCTGGTGGCGGCTGCTATCGGTGTCGGCCCGAAAGAGATGGAACGTTTTGAGGCACTTTTTGCTGAAGGTGTGGATGCGGTTGTTGTTGATACCGCCCATGGTCACTCATCCGGTGTGATTGAGCAGGTACGTGAAATCAAGCGCTTGCATGGTGATAACATTCAGGTGATCGGCGGCAACATTGCTACGGCTGATGCTGTTCGGGATCTGGCTGAGGCGGGAGCCGATGCTGTAAAGGTGGGAATCGGGCCCGGCTCGATCTGCACTACCCGAGTCGTCGCCGGTGTGGGCGTACCGCAGTTGACGGCAGTGATGGACTGCGCGGTGGCCGGGCGCGAGCTGGGGATTCCGGTGGTTGCCGATGGAGGCATTAAATTTTCAGGTGATTTTGCCAAGGCAATGGCAGCCGGCGCATCAACCTGTATGTTCGGCTCAATGTTTGCCGGAACCGACGAAGCACCGGGTGAGAAAATTCTCTACCAGGGCCGTACCTACAAGGCTTATCGTGGCATGGGCTCTATCGGTGCGATGAAAAAGGGTAGCAAGGATCGTTACTTTCAGGGTGATGTCGAAGAGGCGATGAAACTGGTGCCGGAAGGTATTGAAGGCCGCGTGGCTTATAAAGGCCAGATTGCCGATATCCTGCACCAGCTCGTTGGCGGCCTGCGTGCCTCAATGGGTTATATTGGTGCAGTATCTATTGGCGAGATGCATAGCAAGGCAAAATTTATACGCATTACCGGTGCGGGATTGCATGAGTCGCATGTGCATGATGTGACGATTACCGAAGAAGCCCCGAATTACAGACTTAATTCCTGATTTTAAACCACAAAGACACGAAGGGATGACCCTTGAAAATCCCCGACGGGGGACAAAAAATGATCTATCTCTTTTTGTGTTTTTGTGTCCTGGTGGTAAATAGATGGATCGTATTTTAATTCTCGATTTTGGTTCACAGTACACCCAGCTGATTGCCCGCAGGGTGCGTGAGGCTGAGGTCTACAGTGAGCTGCACCCATGGGACATGACAGAGGCTGATATTCGGGAATTTTCCCCTTCAGGCATCATTCTGTCCGGTGGTCCGAATTCCGTTTTTGAAGAGCGGACACCAAAGGCACCGCAGGTGGTTTTTGATCTGGGCGTGCCGGTTCTCGGTATCTGCTACGGTATGCAGACGATGGCTGCACAGCTCGGCGGTACGGTTGAGACCGGGCATGTGCGTGAGTTTGGCTACGCTGAAATCTTCACCAGCGGTAATTCACCACTGCTTAGAGATGTTCAGGATCGTGAGAACGGCGCCCTTGATGTCTGGATGAGCCATGGTGATAAGGTGACAGCACTGCCGGACGGGTTCCATGTTATCTGCAGTAATGATTCCACTCCGATTGCAGGCATGGCTGATGAGGAGCGCCGTTTCTATGCGGTGCAGTTCCATCCCGAGGTAACCCATACCCGTCAGGGAAAAGAGATTCTGAGCCGTTTCGTTCATGAAATATGTGGTTGCAGCCGTGACTGGACCATGCCGCACTATATCGATGAGGCGGTGGCACACATCCGTGAACAGGTAGGGGATGAAGATGTGATTCTGGGCCTCTCCGGGGGCGTGGATTCATCCGTGGCAGCAGCACTGCTGCATCGTGCTATCGGCGATCAGCTTACCTGCATCTTTGTCGATAACGGGCTGCTGCGCCTGAATGAGGCGGAACAGGTGATGGAGATGTTTGCCGGAAACCTTGGTGTCAAAGTCGACCATGTTGATGCAGCCGACAAGTTTCTTGGTGAGCTGGCCGGTGTTGATGAGCCGGAGGCGAAGCGTAAAATTATCGGCCGTGAGTTTGTGCATGTCTTTCAGGCAGAGGCTGAGAAGATGCCGAATGCCAGATGGCTGGCACAGGGAACCATCTATCCGGACGTGATCGAGTCAGCGGGCTCCAAAACCAAGAAGGCGCATACCATCAAGAGCCACCATAATGTGGGTGGTCTGCCGGATACCCTGCACCTGAAACTGCTGGAGCCGCTGCGTGATCTGTTCAAGGATGAGGTGCGCGAGCTGGGCGTGGCACTCGGGCTGCCGCGCGAAATGGTCTATCGGCATCCGTTTCCCGGCCCCGGTCTGGGTGTACGCATTCTTGGAGAAGTGAAAAAGGAGTATGCCGACCTGCTGCGTCAGGCCGATGCGATCTTTATTGAAGAGCTTCGTGCTTCCGGCTGGTATGAGAAAACATCACAGGCCTTCGTTGTCTTTCTGCCGGTTAAATCGGTTGGAGTGATGGGTGATGGAAGAACATACGAATGGGTCGTGGCACTGCGTGCCGTAGAGACACAGGATTTCATGACTGCGCTCTGGGCGGAGCTGCCGCATGCGTTGCTGGCCAAGGTCTCCAATCGTATTATCAATGAGGTTCGTGGTATCAACCGTGTGGTTTATGATGTCTCCGGAAAACCGCCGGCAACGATTGAGTGGGAGTGATTCAGGACGCCTGATATTCCGACGCGGCGTTACTTCCATATTATGGATATGCAGCACGCCCCGGTCATGAATCGTCTTGACTCGGGACGCCATCCACTCTTTCATGTCGATGATTAAAACATAGTTTGAATATTTTATTATTTTAGGAGCTGGAAAATGAGAAAAAATTTGATGTTGGCAGTTGTGGCAGGCTCACTGATTGCCTGCTCACAGCAGGCACCGGAAGATAAGCCGGTTGCGCTTGATTCGGACAAAGGCAAGCTCGGTTATGCAATGGGGATGGATGCCGGCAACTTCTTTCGCCAGATGCAGGGCGATGCGGATGCGGATGCGTTTATTGAAGGCTTCAGCACTGCCGTTGCGGGCAATGAGTTGCGCATCAAACGTGATGAGGCAGACAGGGTGAAGCAGGCGTTTATGGAGAAAAAACAGCAGGAGAAGCAGGCTGAGATGGCTGCTGCCAAGAGTGCCGGTGTGGAATTTCTGGCCGCCAACAAGCAGAAGGATGGCATTACCACAACTGCGAGCGGGCTGCAGTATGAGGTGTTAAAAGCTGCCGAGGGTGCCAAGCCTGCGGCAACCGATACGGTAAAGGTTCACTACAGAGGCACACTGATCGATGGCACGGAGTTCGACAGCTCATATGCACGTGGTACCCCCGCTACTTTTCCGCTTAACGGTGTGATTCCTGCCTGGACCGAGGGAGTACAGTTGATGAGCGTGGGCAGCAAGTATCGTCTTTTCGTACCTTCTGAACTTGCATATGGTGAGCGTGGAGCCGGGGCAAAAATCGGACCGAATGCCACACTGATCTTTGAAGTTGAACTTCTTGAGATCGTAAAGAAGTAGTATTGATTCAGAGTCTTGTGAGGAATATGGATAATGTTTGATCGTCTGTCAGAAAAACTGGGTGGAATTGCGAACAAGCTGCGCGGTGCCGCCCGTGTCAGCGAGGCAGATCTCGATGCCACACTGCGCGACATGCGTATGGCACTGCTGGAGGCCGATGTCGCACTTCCGGTGGCCCGGCATCTCATGGATCAACTGCGTGAGCAGGCACTCGGTGCGGAGGTGGCCAAAAGCCTCAATCCGGGGCAGGTGATCGTCAAGATACTCAACGATCTTCTGGCCGATATTCTCGGTGGCCAGCGTCGTGATCTTGATACCTCCAGAATCCCGTCGGTTATTCTGCTCTGTGGTTTGCAGGGTGCGGGTAAAACCACGACTGCAGGCAAGCTGGCCCGACTGCTCGCATCACAGGGAAAAAAGGTGGCACTGACCAGTGTTGACGCAACCCGTCCGGCGGCACGTGAGCAGCTGCAGATTCTGGCAGAGCAGGTCAATGTTCCCTATCTGACCGGTGAGGGGAGCAGTGCAGCCAAAATGGCCGCTTCAGCACTGAAACAGGCACGAACCGGCGGCCATCATGTACTGATACTTGATACCGCAGGGCGCCAGGTGGTTGATGATCTGCTGATGGCGGAGATTCGTGAAGTCGGTGACGTCGCCAGCGCAACTGAACGTCTGCTGGTGCTTGATTCAATGACCGGGCAGACAGCCCTTACCATTGCCGAGCAGTTTCATGCCAGCCTCGATCTGACCGGTTGTATCCTCACCAAGACCGACGCCGATGTACGTGGTGGTGCGGCACTTTCCGTAGCACACAGCACGGGTGTTCCCGTCCGCTATGTCGGTACCGGCGAAAAGATTGAAGCCTTTGAACTGTTTGACCCGGTGCGTATGGCAGGCCGGATTCTCGGACTGGGCGATATTGTCGGTCTGGTTGAGAAAGTCCAGGCATCGGTTGATCATGAGCAGGCTGAAAAAACGGCTCAGAGACTTAAAAAGGGGCAGTTCGATCTGGCGGACTTTGCCGAGCAGCTGGCGCAGATGCAGAACATGGGTGGTATGAACTCAATGCTGAAGATGCTGCCGGGTGTGAATATACCCAGCGAGGCTTTGAGCCAGATGGATGACAAGCCGATGAAACGGATGCAGGCGATGGTCTATTCGATGACGCCGAAGGAGCGCCAGCGCCCGACCCTGATCAACGGCAGTCGCAAACGCCGCATTGCCACCGGCTCGGGCACTACGGTTCCTGAAGTGAACCGGATGCTGAAGCAGTTTACCCAGATGCAGAAGATGATGAAAAAGATGAAGGGCGGCAAAGGTAAACGCATGATGGCCCAGATGATGGGTAAATTCGGCGGTGGC
>JAIPJD010000116.1 GCA_021734365.1 Mariprofundaceae bacterium
GGCTGGCTTTAGCAAACAAATCAAAATCACATTTTTGATTTGTGACTCAAGCCACAGGCAGGACGCCTTTGGCGGATCAAACAATAAGCGCCGCCCGAGCCGGACATATCCGCAACGCGCCGGTATCTCGCTGCCGCTGCTTCCTTCCGGATCTGACGGGGTTCACGAAAACCAGCCGTGCGGGGCCCAACCCGGGCGACACGGGGTATCCGCAACCCCCAAAAGAGAGCTGCGGAAAACTTTCCCGCACACGGATGTGCGGCTTTAGAGAGCAATCGGAAATCGTAATTTTCGATTGCGCTCAAGGCCGGGGGGCAAGACGCTCCGAAGCCGTATCAATCAAACCCTGGCGGAGAGAGAAAGGATTGACTGCGGGCTTCCTGCCCTTGCCTTTCAGGCGACCTGCCGGTCGTCCAAATTGACAATCCTGTCAATTTGTCGAACCCGGACGAGGCTTCTCACAACCTCTTTCACCATTTTAAACAGGCCGCATTGAGGCCTGTTTAAAATGGCGGAGAGAGAGGGATTCGAACCCTCGGTACCCTTACGAGTACACACGCTTTCCAGGCGTGCTCCTTCAACCACTCAGACATCTCTCCAGATGACAACCTTCTTACGGCAGAAGACGGCGAAGCATACGAATATGCCCCCTTATAACAAGAGAGATTCGTTTTATCCGCAAAAGCCTTCTTGCGAAGCGGCTAAATGCGGCCAGCCCATAGCTGAATAATCACTCTTCCACACATGAATGTGCAGCTTTAGTGAGCAGTTCGGATTTCGCAAAATTCGGGCTGCGTCAAAGGTAAATAACAGGACGTTATTTACCGCATCAAACAATCACCCCTCCGCAAACACACCAAGCTTGCGCAGACGTGCTTCTCGCTGTTTCAGCAACTCATGCTGCGGGATATCGAGCAGCTCTCTAAGCGCCCTGTTCAATGTTTCAGCCATCATATCGGCGGCAGCTTCAAGGTTACGGTGTGCACCCTCGGCTGGCTCGGGAATAATATCATCAATCAGCCCAAGCTCTTTCAGATCTTTGGCTGTAGGCTTGAGTGCCTCGGCAGCCTGATCGGCAAAGGCACGATCACGCCAGAGAATGGCGGCGCACCCCTCCGGAGAAATCACCGAATAGATCGTCAACTGCTGCATGAAGAGTCTGTCTCCGACACCAATCGCAAGCGCACCACCCGATCCGCCTTCACCGATCACGGTGCAGATCACCGGCACCTTTAGTACTGCAAGATCCATCAGGTTGCGTGCAATCGCCTCACTCTGGCCACGCTCTTCGGCATCAATACCCGGCCATGCACCGGCGGTATCGATAAAGGTCATCACCGGCATGTCAAAACGTTCCGCCAGCTTAAAAAGACGCAGTGCCTTGCGATAACCCTCGGGCCTGGCCATACCAAAATTGCGCTTCAGTTTCTCTTTGGTATCACGCCCTTTCTGATGCCCGACAATGACAACCGAATGCTCACCGAATTTAGCGATCCCGCCAACAATCGCCCCATCATCCGCGAATGTACGGTCACCATGCAGCTCCTGAAATTCATCAAAAATCAGTGGCACATAATCGAGAAAATTAGGACGATCCGGGTGACGTGAAAGCTGGGCTATCTGCCCCCGGCTTGCTTTAACATAGGTCTGCTTAACAAGATTATCCCGCTTCCTGCTCAGGCGTTCCACCTCTTCGGCAATATTCACCTTTGAATCAGCGCCCATCTGCGACAACTCATCAATTTTTTCAGTCAATTCGGCAATCGGACGCTCAAATTCAAGATAACTGTAGGCCATCTTCCTGCTCTCCTTTAATCATTTCCCATTCTTCCAGCTCTTTCTGCCGCCACCGTTTATCTCAGGCTTCCACGGCCTGCACCGAACATGTACAGACTCCGGTCCAAAACGTTCCTTCAGCCACGACTCTACATCATGATCCCAGCATAGTAGCGGTTTTGACTCCAGTTCGGCAATGCTGCCATCAGGAAGGCGGACATGAAACTGAAACCGGACATCACCCGGTTTTTCCCGCTTTAGAGCCTCGATCTCTGAAATAATCGATGCATCCCACGCAATGCTGCTACTCTCAACACGAACCATCGCAACCAGCGAAGGAAAAATCTCATCCAGCAGTGTAACTGCCTCGACTATCAATGCCGGCTCATCCTTGGTGGCATCTACACGCGCGGCCAGCAGCAGTGGCTGATCAGCGTTCCAGCTATCACGACTGCCCTCATAGAGTTTGGCAAAACAGATCGCTTCGGCCCTGCCAAAAAGATCCTCTACCTGAACAAATGCCATGGTGCCACGGCCACCCTTATGTTCCCGGATCGAGCTTACCCCGACGGGAATTACGACGTTTGACTGATCTGCGACTTCAGACAACTGGCTCAGGTTCAGATCGCCAAGGCCACTGGTGTTGGCCAGATACTCCTCCAGTGGATGGCCTGTCAGGTAGAAGCCCAGCACTTCCCGCTCCACCTGCAGGCACTCACCCTGACTCCACTCCGGCACATCAGGAAAGAGCCCGTAGCCATCGCCCCCCGATTCCACCACCTCAAACAGGGCCGACTGCTGGCTCAGGTGCTCTTTGCGCCTGCGAAGCGCTTCATTCAGTGCCTCGGTGATACCCACGAGCCCTGCATGCACATGCGGTACAACTGCATGCATCGCACCGGCTTTAATCAGGGCCTCACATATCCGCTTATTCATGGTGCGCTCAGGAAGCCTGATGATCATATCTTCAAACGTTGTGAAGGGCCCGCTCTGCTCTCTGGTTTCCACCAGGGCTCTAATGGCTGCCTTACCCACCCCTTTAATTGCACCAAGCCCGTAGCGGATTGTGTTGCCTTCAGGAATAAACTCCCAGTTGGATGCATTGATATCAGGAGGAAGAACCTCAATATCCATACTGCGACAATCATTGATCAGCGTTACCACCTTATCGGTTGTACCCATATCACAGGAGAGGGTTGCCGCCATGAATGTCTGAGGAAAATGAGTTTTCAGGTAGGCTGTCTGATAGGAGATCAGCGCATAGGCAGCCGAGTGGGACTTATTGAATCCATAGCCTGCAAACTTCTCCATCAGGTCAAATATCTGTTCAGCTCTGGCTGCAGGAACCTTCTGCTTCTCCGCACCCTGCATGAAAATCTTTCGCTGCTTCGCCATCTCTTCAGGTTTCTTCTTACCCATTGCGCGCCTGAGCATATCTGCCTGGCCCAATGTGTATCCGGCCAGAACCTGGGCAATCTGCATCACCTGCTCCTGATAGAGAATGACGCCGTTGGTCTCCTGCAGAATCGGCTTCAGTTGGGGTACCTGATAGACAATCTCCTGACGCCCGTGTTTACACTCGATAAAGGTGTCCACCATGCCGGACTCAAGTGGTCCGGGACGGTAGAGTGCCACCAGCGCGATAACATCCTCAAAACAGTCCGGCTTCAGGCGTGTCAGAAGGTCGCGCATGCCGGATGATTCCACCTGGAAAACAGCCCCTGTCTGTCCACGCTGCATCAGTCTGAATGTATCGGAATCATCCAGCGGGATAGTTTCGATATCAAAGGATTCATACCCATGATGTTTTCTGATCATCTTGCAGGCCAGATCAATTACGGTAAGCGTTTTAAGCCCGAGAAAATCAAACTTCACCAGCCCCATCTTCTCCGCATTGAGCATATCCCACTGAACCACCTGCCCCTCTCCACCGGAGACCTTAAACAGCGGGGCAGTCTCAACCAGCGGGTCACGGCCAATAATTACGCCCGCCGCATGTGTGCCGGCATTACGATGCATCCCCTCAAGCCGGTGAGCCAGCTCGAAGAGGCGTGCCACCTCATCATCATCCCTGACCATTTTGGCCAGTCGAGGTTCATCAGCCAGCGCCTTATCAAGGGTCATCTTCAGATCGTTGGGAATCAGTTTGGCAATGGTATTGACCTGTCCAAGCTCCATACCCAGCACCCGGCCCATATCACGAATCACTGCTTTGGACTTCATCGAGCCGAACGTAATAATCTGTGCCACTTTGTCTTCACCATACTTTTCCGTAACGTAGTGAATCACCTCTTCACGGCGACTCATACAGAAATCAATGTCGAAGTCCGGCATGGAGATGCGTTCCGGATTAAGAAATCGCTCAAAGAGCAGGCCATACCTGATCGGATCCAGATTGGTAATACCGAGCACATAGGCAACCAGCGAACCGGCACCTGATCCGCGGCCGGGGCCAACCGGAATCCCGTGTCTTTTCGCCCACATGATAAAATCCGAGACGATCAGGAAGTAGCCGGGAAACCCCATATGTTCAATAACATCGAGCTCAAACTCGAGCCGCTTCTCATACTCATCCCTTACAGCTTCGGGTCGATTGGCCAAAATAGTCGGCCAACGGCCATCCAGCCCTTCCCGGGAAAGTTCACGGATATACTCCTTCAACTCCATTCCATCAGGCGCCTGAAAGTCGGGCAACTGATAGTTGCCGAATTGCAGGTCCACGTTGCATCGATTGGCAATATGAACCGAGTTCTCCAGTGCCTCCGGCACATCTTCAAACAGTGCCTCCATCTCATCGTAACTCTTCAGATAACACTCGGGCGTAAAATGGCCGGAGACATCATCGTGAACAGTTCTGTTCTGCTGCAATGCCAACATCGCCTCAAAGGCATGGAAATCTTCCCGATTCAGAAAGTGAGCATTGTTGGTGGCAACCAGTGGAATATCCAGCTCATGCGCCAGCTCAATTAATTGACGATTAACATTCTCCTGTCCCGCCAGTCCAGGATGCCTCTGCAACTCAATGAAGAAGCCGTCATCATGGAATATCTCCCTGTACTCTCTGGCTACACTGCGGGCCTGCCCCTCATTTCCCTTTTGCAGCAGTTGCTCAATCTCACCGTTCCAGCCGGATGTGAGGGCAATCAACCCGGTCCCGTATTTCCGTAGCAGATTTTTATCGATCCGGGGCTTATAGTAGAACCCCTCCAGATGACCGATCGAAGCCAGTTTCATCAGGTTCTGCCAACCGTGATTGTTACGTGCCAGCAGCACGACCTGCGGATAGCGGGGGGCACGCGGGCCTTCACTGACTCGCTTGGTATAGTCATCACAGAGATAGAATTCACAGCCAAGAATCGGCTTGATCCCCAGACGCATCGCCTTTGAATAGAACTCAATCGCACCAAAGAGGTTGCCATAGTCGGTAATGGCAATTGCCGGCTGACGTAGCTCAACAGCTCTGTCCAGCATCCCCTGCAGCGTCATGGCTCCGGAGAGAAGAGAGAAATCAGAGTGGTTGTGCAAATGTACAAAAGGCGAAAAGCGCATCCCGGCAGACTATGGTTCTCTCACACTTTTCTCAATTCAAACTCTTCCGGCAAGTGTGCGACTGGCGCGCTAATCAATCTCTGTGTAGTCTGCCACGCTAATAAATATATGTGAGGTTCAATCATGGCTTTTGTAGTAACTCAGCTTTGCAAAGATTGCGTTGATTCCGCCTGTGTTGCCGTCTGTCCGGTAGACTGCTTTTACCAGCCAAAAGAGATTTCGGATGAGCATCCGAACATGCTTTTTATCTCCCCCGAAGAGTGCATCGACTGTGCGGTTTGTGAACCGGAGTGCCCATGGGAAGCGATCTATCCGGAAG
>JAIPJD010000001.1 GCA_021734365.1 Mariprofundaceae bacterium
CCGCACATCCATGTGCGGGAAGGGTGGTTTTGTGCTGGCTTTGACTCCCGTTCAGATGGCTGCCGAGACAAGTCTGAAAATGGGATAAAGTAGCATCGTCGCGCCCATTTTCAGACGTAGACGAGGGAAACCGAAGGGAAGTCATCTGCCGGGTGCCCTTTCTTTGGTTCGTTTCTTTGGGCACACAAAGAAATGAACAGAAGAACAGAGTTTAAATGTTTTGTAAGTGTGAGGTTTTTATGAGTGATGATATCCTGAAGGTTGGAACATACGAGTTTAAGTCCAGATTGATTGTCGGTTCCGGCAAGTACAAGGATTTCCAAACGACTAAAGATGCAACCGAAGCATCGGAAGCGGAGATGATTACGGTAGCTGTGCGCCGCGTAAACATTACTGATCCGGGCAAAGAGAACCTGCTTGAGTATATCGATCCGAAGAAGTACACCATCCTGCCCAACACAGCGGGCTGTTTTAATGCTGAAGATGCCGTGCGCACGTTGCGGCTGGCGCGCGAGGCTGGTGGCTGGAATCTGGTGAAGCTGGAGGTGTTGGGTGATACCCAGACGCTTTACCCGAATGTGGTCGAGACTATCAAGGCTGCCGAAACACTGGTTGCGGAGGGGTTTGAAGTGATGGTGTACACAAATGACGACCCGATCGTCGCCACCCGCCTGGAAGAGGTTGGTTGTGTGGCTGTAATGCCACTGGGCAACCCCATCGGGTCAGGACGCGGGTTGGCTAATCCATTTAATATCCGTGTGATCAAAGAGCGTGCGAAGGTGCCGATTGTTGTCGATGCAGGCATCGGAACTGCAAGTGACGCGGCCAAGGCGATGGAGCTGGGTGCTGATGCGGTGCTGATCAACACGGCCATTGCCGAGGCTCAGGATGAGTGTGGCATGGCTCGTGCCATGCGTGATGCGGTTCGGGCAGGGCGCGGAGCCTATCTGTCAGGGCGGATGCCGAAGCGGGCGTTTGCATCAGCATCCTCCCCAACCGATGGGTATTTCTGGGACTGATTAGCGACCTTTTTCTCCGATTGACTGCGTTGCGAAAAGTTTTGCGGTGCTCATGTGTGGACATCACACACTCTGCTCCTCAAACTTCCCGCGCCTTGTTCTCGAAGAAAAATCTTCGCTAAACATTATTTTTGACCAGTTTCACAACTCTTTGTGCCTCTGTGTCTCTGTGGTTAAAAAGGATTTAAGATGACTGAACTGAAAAATGATCTGTTTTTGCGGGCATGCCTGCGCCAGGACGTAGAACGCACACCGGTATGGATGATGCGTCAGGCAGGCCGTTATCTGGCTGAATACCGGGCAACAAGAGCCCGCGCAGGCGGCTTTCTGAATTTGTGCCGCTCACCGGAGCTGTGCAGTGAAGTAACCTTGCAGCCGATTGATATTCTGGATGCGGATGCGGCGATTCTTTTCTCGGATATTCTGGTGGTACCTGAAGCGATGGGTATGGAGCTGACCTTCGGTGCCGGTGAAGGGCCGAAGTTTCCCGACCCAATCACCTGCCGTGCCGATGTCGAGAAGCTTCCGGTACTGGATGATCCGTCTAAAGAGCTTGGTTATGTGATGGATGCAGTCAGTACCATTCGCAGAGATCTGAATGGCCGTGTGCCCCTGATCGGCTTTGCCGGTTCCCCATGGACTCTGGCGACCTACATGGTTGAAGGCGGTGGCTCGAAGAACTTCTCCAAAGTTAAGGCAATGGCATTCAACGAGCCGGAGACGATGCATCTGCTGCTTGAGAAGCTGGCAGATTCGGTTGCTGCATATTTGAACGGCCAGATTGCCAGTGGTGCCCAGGCTGTACAGATTTTTGATACCTGGGGCGGCATCCTCAATACCCGCGATTACAAGGAGTTCTCATTGCAGTACATGCAGCGGATTGTTTCGCAGCTTACCCGTGAAAATGAGGGCCGCCGTGTGCCTGTGATTCTCTACTCCAAGGGTGGTATGGGCTGGCTGGAAGCGATGGCCGATACCGGCTGTGATGTGCTGGGTCTGGACTGGTCGATTGATATTGATGAGGCGCGGCGGCGCGTGGGTGACAAAGTGGCACTGCAGGGCAACATGGATCCGACGATGTTGTATGCAAAACCTGAACGAATCCGGGAAGAGGTGAAAGATATCCTGGCCAAATTCGGGTACGGCAATGGGCATGTCTTCAATCTTGGCCATGGGATTACTCCGGATGTACCACCTGAGCATGCGATTGAATTCTTCAGGGCTGTCCGCGAAGAGTCTGTTCAATACCATAGGTAGCCGACAACTTATTCATCTAAAGAGGCCGCTCATTGAGCGGCCTCTTTTTGTTAGCCGTGAATGACTGCTCTTTTAACCGGCCCTTAAGCCGGAGAGATCAGGGTGTCAGGCTTATGGACAAAGGCATTCATTCATGTCCATTGCCAGCAGTGAATCAAACATTGAATGTTGAAATATCTTGTCAGCTGGCGGATGAGTTGTGGTAGTTTCCGCATAGCGAACCGTTTGGTTACCGGTAGAAATAATATTTCATATCGACTGGTGATGGAAAGCTGATCGTAATTGGGTCTGATTACTCTTTGCCTGCCGATATGGAATCGGGGTCAATGAGTTTGGATGCTGAGGGCAAAGCTATGGATGATACAGGCTGGACATCAGAAAATGCGGCCAAACTTTATCAGGTTGATGGCTGGAGCAACGGATTTTTCGGTGTGAATAAGGCCGGGAATGTCGTTGCCATACCTGATGGAGTACATCAAATTGATTTGAAGGTACTCTGCGATGATTTAACTGAAAGGGGTATGAGCGCACCGCTTCTGCTTCGTTTTTCCGACATGCTGCGCCAGCGGATGAGCCAGATTCATGAGCGGTTTCAGATCGCACGGGAAGAGTCCGGCTATGACGGACGCTATTTTGGTGTTTATCCCATCAAGGTGAACCAGCAACGACAGGTGGTAGAAGAGATTGTTGAGTTCGGGGCCGAATTCAACTGGGGTTTGGAGGCGGGCTCCAAGCCTGAATTGCATGCCACCCTGGCGATGATTGAGGATGTCGAAGGGCTGATTGTCTGTAACGGCTACAAGGATCGGGAATTCATTGAACTGGCGATGATTGGCCGCAAGATGGGTAAGCGTGTTTTTATCGTGGTCGAGAAGGCCAATGAGCTGGATATAATTCTGGATGTGTCAAAACGACTGGGCGTTGAGCCATTGATTGGGCTTCGGTGCAAGCTTGCTGCGACCAGCAATGGATTGTGGGAAGATTCCGGCGGTGACAGTTCCAAGTTCGGGTTGGCAGCATCTGAATTGATGGATGTGATCGACAAACTCAAGGATGCAGGAATGCTTGATTGCCTGCGTTTACTGCACTTTCATATCGGTTCACAGGTGCCGCAGATTCGCCGTATCAAGCAGGCGATGCAGGAGGCTGCGCGCTTTTATGTAGAGATGCGTAAGCTCGGGGCACCGATTGAATTTATGGATGTCGGCGGTGGACTCGGGGTGAACTATGATGGTTCCATCTCGGCTAATATCTCATCGGTGGATTATTCACTTCAGGAGTATGCCAACGACATTATCTGGACCATGAAGCATCTCTGTGATGATGAGGGGCTTCCTCACCCTCATATTATTTCCGAGTCAGGCAGGGCACTGGTGGCGCACCATGCTGTTCTGATCATTGATGTACTGGGTGTATCAAAACGAAGCGCTGATCTTCCGGTCAATGAGCCGGATGATGAGGCGCCAACACAGCTGCGGCAGCTCTGGGAGACACTTCAGGATCTGGAAAAGATTAATCCACGCGAAGCACTGCATGATGTTGTCTCACTGCGCGAGGATATGAACAAGCTGTTTGTGCTTGGCCACTGCTCACTTGCTGACCGCGCTCAGGCCGATGAGCTCTACTGGTATACTCTGGGCCTGCTCATGGCGAAGCTGGATGAGGAGGAGGTGGAGCAGCTTGTCCCCGGTATCCGGATACAGATGGCGGATCGCTATTTCTGTAATTTCTCACTGTTTCAGTCGCTTCCTGATGCATGGGCTATCAAACAGGTGTTTCCGGTTGTGCCTATTCACCGGCTCAACGAAGAACCTCACAGGCAGGGGATCCTGGTTGATATCACCTGTGATTCTGATGGTAAAATTCAACAGTTTCCGCTTGAAGAAGGATTGTCCGGAACACTGCCTCTGCATGCGATGATCAATGGTGATCGCTATCTGATTGGCATATTCCTGACCGGCGCATATCAGGAGATTCTGGGCGATCTCCACAACCTGTTTGGTGATACACATGCAGTGCACGTGCGCATGGATGGTGACCACTATGAGCTGGAGCAGATTGTTGAAGGCGAATCTGTGGCTGAGGTGCTTGATTATGTGCAGTTCCACGAGACTGTTCTGACAGACCGTATGCGCAGGCAGCTATCGCAGGCAAAATCCGAAGGCCGGATTACAGCAAAAGAATCTACCGCATTCCTGAATTACTATCGCGAAGGGCTGAAGGGTTATACCTATCTTGAAGAGCACGCCCCGCTCGGCATTGATTTAAGATCCGAACCTTAAAAACGGCGTTCGATCAGGATAGTCGGTTACGAAAATCCTCATAACTGAACCGGCGTATCAGTTCGAATGAACGATCAGTATGCCAGATGCCGATGTCAGGGTGTCGAACGCCATTGAACATGGTCGTCTTCACCATGGTGTAGTGGATCATATCCTCAAAAATCAGTCGTGAACCGACCTCAAGTGGTGTATCAAACGAGTAGTCGCCAATGATATCGCCGGCCAGGCATGAGGTACCGCCGAGGCGATAGGTATGCGCCTTCTTTCCGGCTTCATCTGCATTGCTAACGGCAGGGCGGTAGGGCATCTCCAGTACGTCAGGCATGTGTGCCGTGGCTGAGATATCGAGTATGGCGACGGGCAGGTCATCGGTCGGAACAATATCGAGCACCGATGCGATCAGGAGTCCGGTCTGCCAGGCGATGGCACCGCCGGGCTCGAGATAGACCTTCACCTTCCACTTTTCACGGAAACGCCTGATGCGTTCAATCAGTTTATCGGTGTCATAATCCTTGTGCGTCATCAGATGGCCACCACCGAAATTGACCCACTTCAGCTCCGGTATCCAGGCAGCAAACTTCTCCTCAAAGGCATCAATCAGGGTCACGGAGGAGTCGGCCAGATTTTCGCACAGGGCGTGTGCATGCAGCCCGTCCACACCCTGCATGGGTGTTGCCATCAGATGTTCAGGAAGAATACCGAGGCGAGAGCCTGCAGCGCATGGGTTGTAGAGATCGGTTTTGACCTCACTGATACCCGGATTGACACGCAGCCCACAGGAGACACCGGCACCGCGGGCAGTGCGGCCGAACTTCTGCCACTGGGCAACGGAGTTGAAGACGAGGTGGTCGGCAATACTCACGATCTCATCAAACTCATCCTCCCGGTAGGCTGCCGAGTAGATGTGATTCTCACCGCCGAATTTCTCATGTGACAGTTTAAGTTCGTAGAGAGAACTGGCTGTGCAGCCGGAGAGATACTGTTTCACCAGAGGAAAGACCGACCACATGGCGAAACCTTTGAGGGCCAGAATGATGGTGCAACCGGATTCCTCCTGAACCCGCTTCAGAACTTCAAGGTTACGGATCAGCTTCTCCTCCTCCAGCAGGTAGCAGGGGGAAGGGATTTGGTTGATATCAAAACTCATAAAAGAATCTTTTCACCACAGAGGCACAGAGAAAGCATTCTCTGTTTTAGCCCCATTCATTCCACTGTTGTCGACACAAACATTCAAACAGTGTCGCATCGTGCTACGAGATGAAAAAGAGTGATCTTCAATCTTAAATCCTCTGTGCTCTCTGTGTCTCTGTGGTGAATTCATCATTCCGGTAACGAGTCGATATCGATGTCGGTCTCGATGTCGCTCCATGGCAGACCATGTTGATTGAGTGCGGCCATGAATGGATCGGGATCGAACGCTTCCATGTTGTAGACACCCTTCTTCATCCATTTGCCCTGAATCATCATCATGGCCCCGATCATTGCAGGCACACCGGTCGTGTAGGAGACCCCCTGTGCGTTGGTCTCTCTGTAGCACTCCTGATGATCGCAGATGTTATAGACGTAGCGCGAGACAGGCCTGCCATCCCTGGTACCTTTCACAATGACACCGATATTGGTTTTTCCGACGGTGCGGGGACCAAGGCTTGCGGGGTCAGGCAGCAGTGCTTTGAGGAACTGGATCGGTACGATTTCACGACCTTCGAACATGATCGGTTCGATTGAGTCCAGACCAATGTTACGGAATACCTCCAGATGCTTCAGATAGGCATCGCCGAAGGTCATCCAGAAACGCATCCGTTTCACACCCCTCAGATTGACAGATAGCGACTCCATCTCTTCGTGGTAGAGCAGGTACATGTTCTTTGGCCCGACCTGCTCGAAATCAAATTGCTTTCTGAACTCCATAGGCTTCGTTTCAATCCAGTTGCCATTCTCGAAGTAGCGGCCATTGCTGGTCACTTCCCGGATATTGATCTCCGGATTGAAGTTGGTGGCAAAGGCATAGCCATGATCGCCACCGTTGCAGTCGAGAATATCAACATAGTCCATGGTGTCGAAGTGGTGTTTCTGCATATGGGCACAGAAGACATTGGTCACACCGGGGTCAAAGCCGGAGCCGAGCAGTGCCATCAGACCGGCTTTCTCGAATTTCTCACGGTAGGCCCACTGCCAGCTGTACTCAAACTTCGCCTCATCCAGCGGTTCATAGTTGGCGGTATCCAGATAGTGAATGCCGGTCTCAAGGCAGGCATCCATGATGGTCAGATCCTGATAGGGGAGTGCCACATTGATAATCATGAAGGGTTGAATTTTTTTAATCAATTCTACCAGCTCCGTTACGTTATCGGCATCCACGGCTGAAGTGTGGATGCTGCGGCCGGTCTTCTCCTTCACTTCCGAGGCGATCTGATCACACTTGGATTTAGTACGGCTGGCAAGCCAGATATCAGAAAATGTATCCGGGTTTTGTGCGCATTTGTGGGCGACAACACGTCCGACACCACCTGCGCCGATGATCAATACATTTGCCATGGATTACCCTCCTGAAAACAGCAGAGCTTATCCACTGAGTGTCATGCCGTCATTGAAAACAACAGTGCCATTTTTTCTATGGGCAGTTGTTTCTTTTCTCTGTCAGCCGATTAACAGGCGCGTCAGTTAACGCGCCTGTTAAACCGGCAGGGGACTACTGTCAGATGTTGTGAACCTGATCAGTCATTATACCAGTCGCCACTCCATTCATCGTCATCATCGGGCAACTCACTCTGCCATTTCTTTTTTTTCTTTATTTTGTCCTGCTCCTCGGAAAATTCATCATCTTCCCATTCGTCATCAGGATTCAATCTCATGCTCTTCTCCATACAAAAAATTAAAGGATGAGGATTAGCTCTCCTGCAACGAATTTAAATGAGCTACAGGCATTGATGTAAAACAAAAATAATTGTACAGCATGCCTAAAAATATCAGACACCGGCATGGTATGATCTGACTAAACCGTACGGGCAGAAAGATCAAAGCCATGTGGTAACGTTTTATTCCATGACGTTTACAACCTGTTGTTACGCCATGTCAGGAATTCATTAAGCAAAGTGGATGTGCATGATTACGGAGGTGTGCTCCGCAGAACATGCAGTAAATTATGTTCGTTTGCATCAATTGGGCTTAATCTTCGCACATGTTTGATTTCACAGACCTGGCTCAGAATGAGATGCACACCATCCGCATCATTGGCGCACCGTTTGATGGCACCGTGTCATTTCGCCCCGGCACACGCTTCGGGCCTGCAGCTATCCGTGAAGCATCCGATGGTATTGAGACATACTCACCTCTGCTGGATTGCGATCTTGAGTCAGTCAGTTATGCCGATGCCGGTGATCTTGAGCTACCGATGGGCAGTGTCGATGCAGCCCTGTCGATCATCAAAGAGGCCGTTGCAGATGCGCTTGGCGACGGTGCGATTCCTTTCCTGCTTGGTGGAGAGCATCTGGTTTCACTCCCCGCCATTGAGGCGGTTTATGAGAAGCATCCCGATCTGGTGGTGGTACAGCTTGATGCGCATGCGGATCAGCGTGCCGATTATCTGGGTGTGAAACTCTCCCACGCCTGCGTGATGCGGCGTGTTTCCGAGTTTCTCGGGCAGGAGCATATCCGCCAGATCGGCATTCGTTCCGGCACAAAGGATGAGTATGAACTTATGCGTGCCTACAGCACCCTGTCCACGTTTCATGAGGATGATCTTGCCCGGTTGAGGTCATGGATTGGTAATCGACCACTCTATCTGACAGTCGATCTTGATGTGTTTGATCCGGGAGTTTTTCCGGGCACGGGAACACCCGAGCCGGGAGGTATTGACTGGTGGACCTTTCAGCGCTTTCTTTCTGCAATCAAAGAGTGCGATATTGTTGGCCTTGATGCCGTTGAGTTGGCGCCGCAGTTGGACACAAGCGGCTGTTCTTCCGTGCTGGCTGCCAAATGTGTACGTGAAATGCTGTTGATTGCTTCAAAGTAACTGTTTTTGATCCTGTTGAATGTTCATCAACCGGCCTTCGGTTCAAACGGCCGGTAAATCTCCCTGCCGCTATCTTCCGACAGATCACCGGGCTGCCTCAATGACTTATTAATGTAGCATCGCTACCATGCGCCGATGATTGATTTTCCTCTGGCATTCACCTGGATATTTCTTGCAGCCGTGGCGCTGCATTTCGCGATTGAATCATGGCTTGAGGCGAGACACGGCAAACATGTTGCCGGCCACCGTACTGCCGTGCCGGCCCGCTTCGCTGATACTATTTCACTTCAGGCGCACCAGAAGGCTGCCGATTATACAGTGGCCAAGCTGCGCGTAGGCAAGTGGAACGGTATTTATGGACTGGCACTGCTGCTGATCTGGACGCTGGGTGGCGGTCTGGCGTGGCTGGATGGGATATGGTCAGGCACGGAGTGGGCTTCACTCTGGGTGGGCACTGCGTTTCTGATCAGCTTTGCATTGATTGGTACACTTCTTGAACTTCCTTTTTCGATCTACAACACCTTTGTCACTGAGGTGAGGTTTGGCTTTAACCGCATCACCCCGAAGCTGTTTATCATTGACCTGCTGAAAGGAGCGTTGTTGATGGTCCTGATCGGCGCACCGCTGGCCGCTGCCATTCTCTGGATGATGGAGTCGGCCGGAGCACTATGGTGGGTCTGGGCCTGGGTATTCTGGACGGGTTTTTCCATCTTTATGATGTGGGCCTATCCGACCCTGATTGCGCCGATTTTTAACAAGTTCGAACCGATGCAGGAGGGTGAAACCAGAGAGGCCATCGAAGCGCTGCTCACCCGCTGCGGCTTCGAGAGTAAGGGCCTGTTTGTGATGGATGGCTCAAAACGCTCCAGCCACGGCAATGCCTACTTTACAGGCTTTGGGAAATCAAAGCGTATCGTCTTTTTCGATACACTGTTGAAACAACTTAAGATGAACGAGACTGAGGCGGTACTGGCACACGAGCTGGGCCACTTCAAGCGCAACCATATCAAGAAGCGGATGGCGGTGATGTTTGCCACCTCGCTGGCAGGATTTGCGCTGCTGGGTTGGCTCGCAGGTCAGCTCTGGTTTTATCAGGCACTTGGTGTGCCCCATGCATCGAACCATGCACTGCTGGTTCTCTTTACACTGGCGTTGCCGCATTTTCTTTTCTGGCTGGGTCCGTTATCAAGCTGGTTCTCACGCAAACATGAGTTCGAGGCGGATGATTATGCTGTTGATAACAGTGATGGCGCAGCGCTGATCTCGGCACTGGTGAAAATGTATGAGGATAATGCCAGCACACTGACGCCTGACCCGCTCTACTCGGCGTTCCATGATTCACATCCGCCCGCACCCATCCGGGTGGCCCATATTGAAGCATCCATGGAGCGGGGATGAAGCGGAATATTGAATTGCTGGCTCCGGCCGGAACCATCAGAAATATGCGCTATGCATTCGAGTTTGGTGCGGATGCCGTTTATGCAGGACAGCCGCGTTACAGCCTGCGTGTGCGTAACAATGACTTCCAGCTGGAGAATCTGAAAACCGGTATTGATGAAGCACATGCGCTGGGGAAAAGGTTTTTTGTCGCCAGCAACCTGCTGCCACACAACAACAAGCTGAAGCGCTACCTTGAGCATATGCAGCCGGTGATTGATATGCAGCCGGATGCACTGATCATGGCCGATCCAGGGCTGATCATGATGGTGCGTGAGAAGTGGCCCGGGATGCCCATCCACCTCTCCGTACAGGCCAACACCATGAACTGGCAGGCTGTAAAGTTCTGGCAGTCAATCGGCATCAGCCGGGTTATTCTCTCTCGGGAGCTCTCCCTTGATGAGGTGGAGGAGATTCGCCAGCAGTGCCCTGATATTGAGCTTGAAGTGTTTGTTCACGGCGCCCTCTGTATGGCCTACTCCGGACGCTGCCTGCTTTCAGGCTATTTCAACCATCGTGATGCCAATCAGGGCTCATGCACCAATGCCTGCCGCTGGGAGTACGGCATGAAGAGTGCGGCTGAGGATATCTCCGGTGATGTTATCCCGATGCAGGCCTTGGACGGTCTGAATGCGCAGCCATTTTCCGATGCGGGCCAGATAGAGCGCCATCCACTGGCCGACCATGTTTATACCCTGACCGAGCCGAACAGGCCGGATGAGCAGATGCCGATATTTGAGGATGAACATGGTACCTACATCATGAACTCGAAAGATCTGCGTGCCGTGCAGCATGTGGAGCGGCTGGTAAATATCGGGGTTGATTCATTGAAGATCGAGGGGCGTACCAAGTCCCACTACTATGTAGCACGTACATCACAGATCTATCGCCAGGCGATCGACGATGCTGTGGCTGGCCGGCCGTTTGATGAATCGCTGATGTTCAAGCTTGATTCACTGGCGAACCGTGGCTACACCGACGGTTTTTATACCCGCAAGCGCAGCTCGGCGACCCAGAACTACGCGACCGGAAACTCACTCTTCTTCGCACAGCGTTTTGTCGGAGAGGTAGTCAGTTATGATCAGGCAACCAGGCGTGCCGAGATTATGGTGAAAAACAAGTTTGAAGTGGGTGATTCCGTAGAGCTGGTTTCGGCTAGTGGCAATCAGATGTTTTCGGTGGAGAAGATGTGGAGTGCCAAAAGTGGTGAAGAGATCACGGTAGCGCCGGGAAGCAGCCACCAGGTGGTTATTGAGCTGCCTGCTGAACCGTCTCCGCACGCACTGCTGGCAAAGAACCTGCTTGCGGAGCATGAGCCTGAAGTGAGAGAGACAGTTTAACCACTAGGGGGAAGTAATGCTGCTTGCGTCTCTGGCTGTAGTGGCCGGGTTTGTTCTGCTGGCATGGAGTGCCGACCGTTTTGTTGATGGGGCAGCCTCCATTGCCCGCCACTTTCGCGTCTCTCCGATGATCATCGGGCTGACCATCGTCAGCCTCTGTACCTCCTTTCCGGAAATGCTGGTCTCGGCGATTGCCGCTTTTGATGGCAACAGCGATCTGGGTATTGGTAATGCATTGGGCTCCAATATAGCCAATATCGGTATGGTGCTTGGCGTGACTGCACTGATTGTACCACTGACGATGCGTTCTTCGATTTTCAAACGTGAAATGCCGGTGCTTCTGGTTGTCATGCTACTTGCACTGGCGCTGATGTTTGATGGTGATCTGAACCGAATCGATGGTGTAATCCTTCTGACAGCGCTGCTGGCCCTGCTGTGGTGGCTGGTACGGCTTGGTATGCAGGATCGTTATGATCCATTGGAAGGGGAGTACGAGGATGTTATCCCGGTTGATATGACACTGGGGGCATCCATTTTGTGGTTTGTCGTTGGATTGGTTTTGTTGCTGGTCAGTTCGCGTATCGTGGTCTGGGGCTCGGTTGAAATTGCCCATTTCTTCGGCATCAGTGATCTGGTGATCGGCCTGACTATTGTGGCCATTGGAACAAGCCTGCCGGAGTTGATGGCATCCATCATGAGCGTACGCAAGGGGGAGGACGATCTGGCAATCGGCAATGTGATTGGCTCCAATATGTTCAATGTTCTGGCGGTGTTAAGTATGCCGGCACTGATTGCACCGCAAGCTTTTGATCGCTTGGCACTGGTGCGTGATTTTCCAATTATGATCGGGTTTACGGTCGTTCTTTTCCTGATGGCTTACGGGTTCAGTAAGCGGGGAGAACTGGGACGAATAGAGGGTGCTGTGCTGACAGCTGGTTTTATAGCCTACCTTTATCTTCTTTATCCGGGTTCCTGATTGATACGGGTCAACATCTAATCCCACTCCACCTGCTATGCTTAAAGCATGGCGATTTCAGGCGACCCCGGTTCTCCGGTTCAGGTTTATATTGGCGAGGCTCTTGCCCGCTACGGCTTTGGCAAGGGGCATCCGTTTGGCCCGGATCGTATGGATGCCTTCTGGAAGGAGGCGATCAGACGGGGGCTTAATAAACGGGTTGCCATTGCAGACCCGGCTGAAGCCACCGAGGAGCTTATCCACCGTTTTCATACATCCGCCTACATCGAACGTGTCAAAGTACTCTCCGAAACCGGTGAAGGTTATCTCGATCATGGTGATACACCGGCCTTCAAAGGAGTTTATGAAGCAGCAGCTACCGTTGTAGGTTCCGGTCTGGCCGCAGTTGAGTCGGTGATGTGCGGGAGAACACCGCGCTGCTTTATCCCGATTGCAGGACTTCACCATGCACGGCGCGATATGGCAGCCGGATTCTGTGCCTTCAATGATGCAGGTGTGCTGATCGAGGTGTTAAGGATGCTCTATGGCGTGAAGCGGATCGCCTATATCGATATCGATGCCCACCATGGCGACGGCGTCTTCTACGCTTTTGAATCTGACCCTGATCTCTGGGTTGTCGATATGCATGAAGATGGCCGCTATCTCTATCCCGGTACGGGGCATGCGGATGAGACAGGCAAGGGTGCGGCCAGAGGAACAAAACTGAACCTGCCGCTGCTGCCGGGTGCGGATGATGCCGAATTTCATCGTGTCTGGCCGGAGGCTGAGGCACATATCCGGGCAGCTAAACCTGAGATTATCATCTTTCAGTGCGGTGCGGACTCGATAGCAAATGATCCGATCACCCACATGCGGTTTACTCCAAACACCCACGCCCATGCCGCAGCTTCTCTTAAACAGATCGCCGATGAGTTCTGTCAGGGGCGGCTCATAGCTCTGGGCGGAGGCGGCTACAATCGGGGCAATCTGGCGGCTGGATGGAGCAGTGTGGTCGAATCACTGCTTTGAACGTCCGCTTCCATCGATCCCATATCTCACTCTTCTGTTCTTCTGTGTATTTGATTCTCTTTCGGTAACTCATATTCAACACTCCATCTATTCATTTTAGATAAAGTGTTGCATCCACCGTCTGAGACCACCGCCAAAAGCGGACGTTGTATTTTATTACCCAAAATACATTGATATATCTTTGATATATTTGCCAAGCACATCATTTATAAATAGCAGATACACACTCAATACGAAGCCAACGAGATGTGTTGCAAATCTTTGAGTATTATTTTGTTTCCCCTGTCCTGACAAATGAAAAAGGTCTATCCATTTGAGACCATATACATGTCTTCTTTTGTACGCTCCAACAACTACTATAGGGCACACGATTAAACCAATACCGAGCATTCCCATAACAAATAGCGAATGCATCACTAAGTCGATGACATTATCAATTGTGCCCATAAAAGAACCCTGCCCCATCGTTCATGGTCGATCCATTAATACTGTTAGTGCGAATGTCCGCTTTTGGCATTCATTCGTCCTTTATACATCGCAGGTTATTTACAGGCAGATGTTAACTTGCTTCACGTGCAGCGATTTTCGCCTGAATGAACTCTTTGTGATACACCCCGATCAATTCGGCAGTGCGCCGGATCAGTTGCTCTTCATACGGGTCAACATGACCATCAGCCATGGCGATCTGCCAGAGCTCTTTCAGGAATTCGATCCGCTCTTCGGTTGAGTAGTGTTTGATAATCTGTGAGGTGAACCGGTGCATATCGGTTGCATTGGCTTTCTCAACCCTGGCCTTTTCAACAAGTGCATGGACTTCACTGGTTGAAAGTCCGAATCGCTTCTCAACAGCCCTGATGATTTCATTGCGCTCTGCCTCTTCCAGCTTGCCGTCAATGTGCATAATTTCGATCATCACGGCAGTGACCGCCAGTGAGATCTCATGCCCTTTATCGGCTGAATCATCTTTGGAGTCTCCACTCCACATATCTTTAATCTTTTGCAGCATGATTATTTTGCTCCTCTGCTTGTAGAAACGGCCCTGCCTTCGCCACGCTGGTCGACAATGCCTGTCAACCTGCCGGTTTTGTGGTCCAGCATAATCGCCTGCATATTGCCGTAACTGCGCACTTCTTTTAACACATGCCCGCGCTTTTTGAGTTCAGCGGCAATCGCCTCTGAAAATGCACCTTTCTCATGCTGAATGTTATCGGGCAGAAACTGATGATGAAAGCGAGGGGCGTCGACCCAGGGTGCCGGGCCAGATTCATTCATCATAAACCCGAGCGAAGTCAGTAGAACCATGCTGATAATGCGGGAGCCGCCGGGCGTGCCGACAATGAAGGTACGATCAGGCCCGGTCACAAATGTTGGCGTCATCGATGAGAGCATCCGCTTGCCCGGATCGACACCGTTAGCCTGCCCCTGCACCAGTCCGTAGGCATTGGCTTCGCCCGGGATCACAGCAAAGTCATCCATCTCATCGTTAAGAAGGATACCCGTGGCAGGTGAAACATAACCGGAGCCGAACGGGTAGTTGATGGAGAGCGTGGCTGAGACCATGTTTCCCTCGTGATCGATAATAGAGAAGTGGGAGGTGTCGGCGCCGCTGCCGGACATCTCACCAACACCCTGCAGATCCAGTGACGGTGTAGCCCTGCGCATATCAACAGTGCCGCGTAATTCGGCGAGGCGGGCCTGGTCGAGATAATCGTCCGGTATGGAGATGTGATCGGCATCGCCCAGATAACGGTTCCGGTCACGGTAGGCCCGCTTCATGGCTTCGGTCAAAAGGTGGATGCGATCAGCTTTTTTCAGGGCTTTCAGGTTGTCATTTTTGAGCATGCCGAACACCATCGCCAGTGTCATGCCTCCGGATGAAGGAAGTGATGCCGAAACAAAGCGATGCCCCTGATAGTTGAAAGAGACAGGTTCACGCTCCTTAACACGGTAATCAGCCAGATCACCCTCACGGATGAGGCCACCATCCCGCTTCATGTCGGCAGCCAGTCTTCCGGCAATCTGGCCACGATAGAATCCTTTTCTTCCCTTCAGCGCGAAGCGTTCCAGTGTTTCAGCAAGTACGGGTTGCCGGATAATATCGCCCTCATTTTTGTCAAAGATGGCGTGCGCGGAGTCATTGAAAGCCTGGCGGCGGAAGCGGATCATGCCCGCAAGCCGTGGCGATACGACAAATCCATCACGCGCCAGTTTCGCTGCGGGTGAAACCACCTGTTTGCGGGAGAGTCTTCCATAGTTAGCGACCAGATGGTCAACTCCGGCAGCAAGTCCGGGCACACCGGCGGCGGCGGGACCGTCAATGCTGGAGATGTTTTGATAGACTTTTCCCTGACCGGCCAGTGTTGGAGAAGTTTCCCGCGCATCAATCATCACATAGCGATTTTCTTTGGCGATATAGAGCAGGAAGAAGCCGCCACCGCCGATACCGGATGATCCCGGTTCTACAACACCGAGCGCCAGTGCAGTTGCGGCGGCGGCATCAAAGGCGTTGCCGCCATGATTTAACATTTCAATGCCGGCTTCGGCTGCCAGCGGGTGAGCGGCCACCACCATGCCCGCTTCGGGTGTCGCAGCGTAGGCTGATTGTGACGCAAGAAAAATTAGTGTGGCAATGAGTCGCAGAATGTTACCCATAGTGAACCCCATGTTTTTCCAGCAGGCGATGGATGCCGGTGGGAAGTGCGATGCTGTCGAAATTTGAAACCCATTGACCGTCCCCGGCAGGAGAGACATCAGCCACACTGCCATAGAGATGCAGTTTGCGATGGGTTAGCTGATGGATGTGGCAGGCAGGTGTGTCAGGTGTTGATTTCAGTTCAGTGATGGGTGGCGTCCACAGCCTGCCCCATATGCCGGAGTCCGGTCGCCGGGTCAGCCAGACACCCCTGGTCGGGCAGGTATGTAGCGTGACCTGCCAGTGGAGATGTTTCACGGGTATTTTTTTTGCGGCATTCGCTTCGACGGGTTGAAATGCAGCCTTGCAATTATGACTCACGGGGCAAAGCGAGCAGTTCGGACTGCGTGAGGAACAGATGGTTGCCCCCAGTTCCATCATTGCCTGGTTCCAGCCAGCGGGATTAGCCGAGCCATTAATTTCATCCTGGGCCCAGGCCCATAACTGCTTGTCCGTTACTGCAGGGCGATTATGCCAGCGCTTTAGTACCCGTTTTACATTGCCATCGAGCACCGGTGTCGGCTGACCAAATGAGAATGATGCAATGGCTCCGGCAGTGGAGCGGCCAATACCGGGGAGAGCCATGATTGCATCAAATGCTTCGGGAAAGGTGCCGCCATGCTCCGATATAATTTTCCGGGCAGCCTGATGAATAAAGCGTGCGCGGCGGTAGTAGCCCAGCCCCTCCCATGATTTTAACAACTCGTCCATTGACGCCGATGCCAGAGCCGCAGTATCGGGAAACTTTTCAAACCAGTTGCTGTAGTGCGGCAACACGGTTTTTACCTGTGTCTGCTGCAGCATGATCTCTGAAATCCAGATACGGTAGGGATCAGTTGTCTCCCGCCAGGGCAGTTTTCGGGCATTCTTCCCGTACCACTGCAAAAGGTTATTACATTGTACGGAAGACAAATGTGTCCTGATACACTTCAAAGATAATGGGGACTTTAACCCGATCTAGCCCCCATGCGCCCGGAAGCGGCTTGAAAGGGGCCGCTGCATGAATGGCTGCAATGGCACTCTCATTCAGTGCTGCAATGGGACTTGGCCGCAGCATTTCCAGATTGCTTAAGGTGCCATTGCGCTCGATAGTGAGCCGCATCAGCAGGCTGCGCGCCTCGTCAGTGTGCTTTTTAAAGTCAGATTGGCCACCAGGCCGCCACCGCTCTTCGAGAGAGCGAACCATCGCCTGCATATAGGGCGCGAATTTGACTTCCCGGGTATTTACAGGGATATCTGCCTCACGGTTGAGGTACTGTTTCATGCGCCGCTCCCGTTCATAATCACGGGAGAGTTCGGCCAGAGCCATACTTGAAGGCATCAGGTCGCTGAACGGAATATTTTTAGGTGTCGGTTGGGCCATCTCTTTGACCGGCTTTTCAGGTGTTTCAGGTGGCAGTGTGAAATCAGGCTGGAAGGCGCGTTTAGCGAGCGTACGGGTACGCTGATTCGGTGTCGGCTTAGGCATCTGTGCCTGTTTCGGTATTGCAGGCATGGCTGGTTTTTGTTTCTGCTTCTGCGGCCCGGTGACTGGCGCCTTGGCCACGCGGGTTGTCCGGTCTTCCGCCTTACTGCTACCGCCTTCAGCACTTCGATTGGAGATGGTTTTTGCATCCCTGGAGGGAGTCTTTTTGGGTGTTGTTTCCGGATCAAGCAACACAACGTCCATCACCTGCGGTGCCTGCTTTTTTGGAATCGGCTTGCTGGTATGGGCCACGGTAATAAAGAGCGCAAGCATCAGATGGGCGGCTATGGATGCCGCAAATGAAACACTTAACCTCTTCTGTTCAGTTTTAATCTTCAATCCGATTCCTCTAACTGCGAAACAATATAGGCCGCCAGTCCACCATTGATCCAGCCGGTAACGACTGAGAGCAGCAGTAGCGGCGGCAGCAAATAGTACAGTGCCTGTTGATGAATAAACAGCGATTCAACTGTAACAAACTGAGCCGTCATATGGGCCAGTGCACCGATAAGGCTCACGCCTATCAGCGTGATCCCGGGTAATAGTCGCCAGGCAGCAAGCATGGCAATGGCTGCAGCGACTCCTCCGGCCAGACTGATGATAAAGGTGGGAGTCAGGAGTGTGCCAATCAGAAAACTCCCCACAATAACGCGCCAGACAGCGAGCATGGCGGCCGCACTCGGCCCCAGAAGCACAAGCGCCAGCAGGGTGGCGATGTTGGCAAGGCCGGGCTTAAACCACGGGCCGAGGCTCGGGAGAGCCGCTTCAAAAACATGCAGGCTTACTGCAAGCAGAAGCAGGCTGAGCCATGTGGCTTTTTGCTCCAGTGCAGGCAGTGAGGGGCGAGGAATGGATCTGCTCACGAAGATCTACTCAACAATGGCATCATAGTGGCTGCCGTTAATGTGGCTCCCTTTGATGGCAATAAGGATACGGTTGGGGACACAGGCGATGACCTCACCACCCTTGCTGTGGCGGCCGTTTAAAACACAGTACTGGGTTCTGCATGGAGAGCTTGAAAAATGAACGCCCTCCGAGTCAATGAGGATTCCGGATATACCCAGCTCTCCCTCTGCATCGAAATGGATACTCTTTCCCGGTTCAGGGAATGGATACCGGGCCAGCAACACCTTATCATGATATATCTCCACCATGGCAGGGCCTGCACCTGCTTCGGCATGAATCCACTGCCAGGCATATAGAATTCCCGCCAGCGAAATCAGCAGAACTGTCCGGTCTGTCCAGCTCCCTTTGAGCCAGCGCCATAGTCCACACCAAAGCTTTTGCCCGGAACCGTTTTCTGAGGCTAGTGTTACCATTTGCCAAGTGTAGCCGCAGTTGATGTGAAGAATCCATTAAGAGGCCACATATGACCAGGGAGGAACAGCGATGGATGTATTGATTACCGGAGCAAACCGGGGGCTCGGGGCAGGTTTTGTCCGTCACTATCTGCAGGCAGGAGACTCTGTATGGGCCTGCTATCGCAATGATATGGGTGAGCTCTCTTCCATCCATTCAGAACGCCTGCACCCTATCCATTGGAATGTGGCTACAGATTTAGAGCCACGAGGCGAACTGCCCGGGATGCTTGATCTGCTGATCAACAATGCCGGCATTTATGGGCCGGGCAAGGATGGGCAGTCTCTGAAAAATGTAACAGCTGAGGCAATGCTGGAGGTGTTTAATGTCGATTGTGTCGGACCTTTGAGGGTTGTGAAACATTTGAGACAGCGACTCTCTGGCGGGGCTACCATTGCCAATATCAGCTCCAAGATGGGATCAAGCGGGGATAACAGCAGCGGTGGAACCTATGCCTACAGGGCCGCCAAGGCGGGACTGGTCATTGTCTCCAGATCGATGGCGGTTGATCTCTCAAAAGATGGGGTTCGAGTCATTACGCTGCATCCGGGATGGGTACAGACCGATATGACACATCAGACAGGGTTGATCGACATTGAAACTTCAGTGGCCGGGATGAGCCGTGTGATTGAGCGTGTTGATGAGTATGAAGCGGGAAGTTTTGTCGCTTTTGATGGTAAGGTTGTGCCTTACTAGCATTTGATTTCAAAAGGGCTTTTTGGAGATATCCGGTTCAGGCAGTAGCCGAAGACCGCAACCACTCAGTTGCATCATTCACTCAAGGCTGCAGGAACCTCAACAGTTTGCTCTGTTATACGCAGCGGGAGTTCTGAAAGTCCATTCGGGCAGGGGCCGGATATGCACGCCCCGTCAGCCGGATTGAAACGCGCATCATGGGTGTGGCATACAAGCTGATCCCCATCCTCGGAGAAGAATTGGCCGGGTAGCCAGTCCAGCGGTGAACCCATGTGGGGGCAGCTGTTGCGGTAGGCACGAAGTTTGTCATTGAACCGGATGAGAAACCCCTCGTATGTATGTTCGTGGGCCTCATCATTAAAATTAATTTTTTCAGTATAAGTGAAGGTGACAGCCCTACCTTCGGCAGGGGGGTCAAGCTGTTGCCATCGGGTTATCTGCACGCTGTCGGGATGCATGGTATCTGTTGCTCAGGCCTGGTGCTTATGTTCCAGTATTTCCATTCTCATCATGGGGAATGTGCAACAGCTTTTGATAGCAGCGTGCTGCCTGCTCCCACTCTCCGGCATCTGCATACCATTTTGCACGACTCTGAAGTGGTTCACGACTTGTGGTTTTCTCCAGCAGCTGATCCATGATTTCATTGGCCAGACCATTCAGGCCGGCCTGATGTGCCAGATTGGCCTGTAGCCAACGCATCGAATCGTTATAGACCTTTGCTGCATTCCTTTTGTCCAGCTTCTGAAAGGCACGCAGTGCTTCGGAGCTCATCAGTGAGAGCAGCTCAGCAGCAATCCGGAAATCATCATGCTTCTCCAGATAATTAAGCCAGAGCTTTTTGGCGGCATCGGTGTCCTGATCGATAGCGTGAGCCCGGCCGAGGGCAAGAATGACGCTGCTGTCATCGGGAGCCAGTCGGAGAGCTTTACGCAGGTGACTCTGCCTTGTATCCGGCTGTTGCTCTGCAAGATGAATATAGATACGTGCCAGACGGGGCTTGATACTGGAGGCGGAGCGTTGCCCCTGTTTCCATGATGATTCCAGCAGCTTTGCAGCTGTGGCCCAATCCCCCTCATCCTCTGCCAGTGCTGCAAGTCTGGAAACGGCCAGTGGAGCATTCGGGTGAGCGGCCAGCCACGCTTCCAGATGTGCCCTTTGCGTGGCCCTGTCCGGTTTTGTTGCCGCATGCGGATCGGTCGCAATGCGAGCTGCCAGTGCGGTGTTTAGCGGAGAGATGTCACTGTTGGCTTCGGGCAGGCCTTTGGGTGGTGAGGCGACTGTCTTGAGAAGTGCTGTGGCCCACTCCGGAATGATTCCACGTGATTTCTGAAAGGCTCTGCTGCCCTGATCTCCACGCATATCGATCCACTCGGCAATGCCCTCTTTGAGACGTTGCTCCCGACGTTTCCTGCCGCCCATACGAAGCGTGTTCCATAGTTGTCCGGGACCGGCAAAAATGGCGGCAACAATACGGCGAAGAAACCATAAAATAGCGAATAGAACCAGCAGGGCGGTGATAAACGCACCCTGCTGTGTCTCAAATACCCATCCGAATGCCTCGATACGCAGCGGTTGCCCTGCAACAGTCGGGAACAGTGAGAGCAGTACAGCAATGCCGAGCGCAAGAAGAAGTAAGAAAAAGAGCCTCATGAGAGCTCCTCCAGCCATGTTGCAGCTGTTTGACGTAACTGCTCAATATCTGCCTTGAGTGGATCAAAGCTCTCAGGTAGACCAAGATCAATGGCTTCGGTGGAGCCCTCAGAAGCCTTGGTAAGTCTCAGTTGCAGGGTGGCCCGCAGTTGTTGCCAGCTGTTTCCGCCCGGCCACTGCTCAAGCTCAATATTGCGGCTTGTATTGAGTAGCTGCTGGCGAAGCTGCTCATCCTGCTGCTGCTCTGTTGAGGGTGCAGCTTTGATTGAAAAGTAGTCACGAATCCAGCTTAACCATGGGACCCCATATTCGGGGATAATATTTTTATGTTCAGGTGTTGTGAGTGAATCGGCATGAGATTGCAGGCTCTGCTGCCAATTACGCATCTCCTGCAGCCGTTCCTGAGCCAGTGTCAGCATTTTTTGTGCTGTTTCGTGTTCGCTGCGACTGAACGAAGGCATGAGGGCGATCTCCTCCCAGGCCAGCTTCAGTTGTGGGAGGTGGTTGGCTCTGTTTGTTATCCAGTGCAGGCGGGTGCGCAGATGCATCTTTTGCAGTGAGAGATGAGTCTCCTGAATAGTTTGTTGCTCCTGACGAACGGACTTCAGTTCATTCTGCAGCTCTGCCATTGCGTCCAGCATCCGGTTCACTTCATCACTGCTGGCAGTAACGATCTGTGGAGGTTCCGGCTGCTCAATTTCAATAGCCGCCTCCAGCCGGGTCGTTTGAGGCACCGACCCGGCAGCAGGGGGTGTGGTCGGTTCCGGCGTTTTGAAGGTGACCTCTTTTTCTGCCTGTAAAAATGCATTCAGTGAATCAAGCAAATCGCTTTTCAGTTGCTGGGGTGAAAAAACATAGCCTGCTGTAAGCAGGGTAATAAAAAACAGAAATATAAGCGGCTTATAGGATTGTTTCCTGGATTCGGAATGCTCCTCTGACTCCGTCTCGGAGATAGAGGCAGGCTCCATATCTGAGGCAGTTTCTTCCAGTGGCGGTTTTTGCTCTGTTTTTTTGTCGCTACTCATTGTTCAATCATCGTTCAGCCAGCGGGCTACGTCCAGTGCATGATAGCTTAAAATCAGGTCAGCTCCGGCGCGTTTGAAGCTGAGCATGGTCTCCAGAACTACACGTTTCTCATCGATCCAGCCTTTTTCAGCGGCTGCTTTTACCATCGCGTATTCACCTGAGACATTATAGACGGCCATGGGCAGATCAGTGGCATCCTTCACTGAGCGGATGATATCCATGTAGGCCAGACCGGGCTTAACCATCAGGATATCTGCACCCTCTTCAATATCGAGCATTGCTTCACGAAGCGCTTCCCGACTGTTGGCAGGGTCCATCTGGTAACTTGCCCGGTCGCCAAAGCTTGGCGAGGAGTCGGCTGCATCCCTGAACGGGCCGAAGTAAGCGGAAGCATATTTTACGGCATAGGACATGATTGGGAGGTCTTTGAATCCGGCAGAGTCCAGGCCTGTGCGGATGGCAGCGATCATGCCGTCCATCATACCGGATGGTGCGATGATATCGACGCCAGCCTCAGCATAAGAGACTGCCTCTTTTTGCAGGTTGGCCAGTGTTGCATCGTTATCAACTTCATCGCCGTGCAGCACACCGCAGTGGCCATGATCGGTATATTCGCAGAAACAGGTGTCAGCAATGACACATGTCTCAGGCGATGCTTTTTTGGCAGCACGAATGGCCTGTTGAACAATGCCTTCAGCATCCCAGCCGCCGGAACCGATGGCATCTTTCTCTTTTGGAATGCCGAAGAAAATAACACCCGGAATACCAAGTGATGCCACCTCGGTCATTTTGTCGCCGACTGCGGATAGAGGGATGCGTGAAACACCCGGCATACTGGCAATCGGGAGCGGTTCAGTGATCGTCTCATCCACAAAAATCGGATAGATGAGGTCGTTCACCGACAGGGTGGTCTCACTGACCATACGTCGAATGGCAGGGGTTTTACGAAGTCGGCGAGGGCGATGGATCAGGTCAGGCAGAGACATATTCAGGCTCCGGGATTAATGAAATAGTCAGCTAATGCATCCAGCATGGCGTCAAAACTAGCTGTTTTTGCGACTACCTGCACGCTTAATCCGGCATCTTCTGCCGCCCGGGCGACCTGTGGACTAATAACAGCAATGGCCGGGGTGTCTGCTATTTCAACTGAGCCAATTCGTCTGACATAGTTCTCTACTGTTTTCGGGCTACCCAGAAGCAGGGCATCAATTTGTTGGTTTTTCAGTTTTTCAACAGTGCTGGAGACGTCGGAGTCGGGGCAGTTCATGCGGTACGGGTAGAGTGTGATCACTTCACATCCCCGATGACTCAGTGCCTTTTGCAGCAGATCCTTTCCCTCTTCAGCGCGGAAGAAGAGAAGCCTCTCAGGCAGGCCGCTGTTTTGATAGGTCTCAATCAACCCCTCCTGTGAGGCTTTTTGAGGTAGAAGTTCAGTCTTAATGCCATAGAGGCTCAGGGATTGCGCTGTCCTGTTACCGATTGCGGATACCCGATGGCTGCCAACAATCTCTGCAAAATTGCTCCCCAGGACTGACGCGACACACTCTACGGCATTGCGGCTGGTAAAGAGCACATCCACACTCGGATCTTCCAGTATCGGAAGGCTCTGCTGAATGTTTTCAGCCAGGCATTCAACCTCAAGACAGGGAAGAAACAGGGCTTTGCCACCACGGCGGCCAATCTCTGTGGCTGTTGCCTCTGCCTGCTCGCTTGAACGGGTGATCAGGATGCGTTTGCCGGCAAGGCTTAAGTGGTCTGTACTCATCCGGCAATGATGCCCGAGCATCCGGGGCCTGCCAATTCAATTGGTAATGCAATCGGCAGTGCATAAAATACTTGCCCAAAACCGGTATTCGTGGTGTCATATTAATAGAGCCGCTTCATGCAGGGCCTTTATCGGGCCTGTGAGCATGGATAGCGAAGTGATTCGGCCGCCCCCTTAATTATAGGAATAGTATTTTTTTACAGGCTTCTGTGCATGTCAGCATGTCCTGATTTCAATTGAACTGCTTTGAGGTAAACATAGATGGCAACGAAAAAAGTTAAAGAGCAGGCGCGGAAAGTCCTGAAAGATGTCTTTGGTTATGACACCTTCCGCGAGCCTCAGGAGGATGTGATCTGCACACTTCTGGATGGCAAGGATGCTTTCGTTCTGATGCCAACCGGGGGTGGAAAATCACTCTGCTATCAGATTCCGGCCATCATGCGCGAGGGAACCGGTATCGTGGTCTCTCCACTGATCTCTCTGATGAAGGACCAGGTGGATGCACTGACTCGATGCGGCGTCAAGGCTGCCTACTATAACTCATCCCTGAAGGCTGCTGCTGCCAAGGAGGTTCTGGATCAGTTTGAGGCAGGTGAACTTGATCTCCTTTATGTGGCTCCTGAACGGCTGTTGACCAAGGTGTTTTTGAAGCGACTGGAGGGGATTAAGATCGGACTCTTTGCTATTGATGAGGCACACTGTGTCTCCCAGTGGGGACATGATTTCCGTCCCGAATATGTGCGGCTCGGTGAGTTGCGGGAGATCATGCCGGATATTCCGATGATCGCGTTGACGGCAACGGCTGATGAGCATACCCGTGAAGATATTGCGGAACGTCTGGGGCTGAAGCGCGCGAAACGTTATGTCTCCAGTTTTGATCGCCCGAACATTCGCTATCTGGTTTCAGAGAAGCGCCAGCCACTGACACAGGTTCTCACCTTCCTTGAGGACTGGAAAGGTTCCTCCGGTATTATCTACTGCCTGTCACGTAAGCGGGTAGAGGATATGGCGATGAATCTTCAACGGCATGGTGTGCGTGCAGCCGCCTATCATGCCGGCATGCCGGGGCGCCAGCGTGAAAAGGTTCAGGACGATTTCCTCCGGGACCGCGTGAATGTGATTGTTGCGACCATTGCTTTCGGTATGGGCGTTGACAAGCCCAATGTCCGCTTTGTTATTCATCATGACCTGCCCAAGAGCATTGAATCCTACTATCAGGAGACGGGCCGTGCCGGGCGTGACGGGATGGAGTCTGAGGCACTGATGCTCTACGGCTCGGGTGATGTGAATCTGGTTCGGCGACTGATTGAGAATGTTGAAAACCCTGACCAGCGGCGTGTTGAAGTTCATAAGCTCAATAGCATGGTCGCACTCTCTGAGGCGCTGACCTGCCGCCGCCGTGTTCTGTTGGGCTATTTTGGTGAGGAGATGGCGGGAGTTGCGTGTGGGAACTGTGACATCTGTCTTGACCCGCCTGAGACTTATGATGGAAGTAACATTGCCCGAAGAGTTGTGGAGTGTGTAAAGGAGCTTGATGGCGATTACGGCGTTGGTTATGTCGTGGATGTCTTACGGGGATCCAAAAACTCCCGTATCTGTGAGAAGGGGCATGACAGCGTTAAAAGTCACGGTACCGGAATTGATATCAATGGTGATGAGTGGACTTCGATTCTTCGTCAGCTTGTTCATCGCGGTATCTTTGCACAGGACATTTCAAGGCGTGCTGCTCTGGTCGCCACCAAAAAAGCGGAGCTGTTAATGGAAGGGGGCTCGGTGACACTGGCCAAGTATCAGCCGGGGATCAAACGTAAGTTGAAACGCTTTACTCAGGGTAAAGATAAAAAACTCTATCAGAAGCTTGTTGAGCTGCGTGAGAAGCTGGCGGAAGATGAGGATGTCGCACCGTATGCGCTGCTCAGTGACGTGGCACTGACAGAGATGAGCCAGCTAACAGATGTGAGTGAACCTGCCCTGCAGAGTATCAGCGGTATGGGGCAGCATAAGCTGGAAGCATATGGTGAAGCGTTTTTAGAGATGCTGAAAGAGCATGCAGAAGTTCGGGGCCATGGTGGCGGTAAGGATGCCTCGGGAGCACCCAAGCTGATGGCCAAAGGGGCGCCTGCAAATGATGCTCAGATGCATACGTGGAGCCTCTATAAAAAAGGTGCGGACGCTGCTGAGATTGCGGCACAGCTGGGCACGGTAGAGAAAACTGTTTATAACCACTATATTGCACTGGTACGAGCCGGTTATCATATTGATGTTCCGGCTGTTATTGGTGAAGGCTTTGATGAGGTGATGACCGAGCTGGATGATGCCGACCCATATGCATCACTGACAGAGGTGAAGCGGGACCTTTCAGTTGATCTGAGTAATGAATTTTTCCGCCTGATTCTGGCCTGGCGGGAGGCGATCGGAGTCGCTTAAGGGGTATACCGCTGGCGTTTTGACAGTCGGTACAGCGGGGTGTGAAGCACCCTTTTAAGTTTTATTAATCTGAGAAACTCAGAGTAACCGTGTGGCCCATGGATGTGCTTCTTTCAGATGTGCCTTAGATGACGCCATGGTTTGCGGCAAGACGCAGTCCTGCCATGATGATGGCAAGCAGCATCAGCAGCGCGCTGCCTGTCATCATATATTGTGCGGCTTTCAGGTATTTTTCATTACCCTGTCTGGAGACGAAAGCCCGATTTGTTATTGCTGTATTACCATTATTTTTCAACAGAACATTCCGGATGATGTTGCCGGCCCACTGTTGTCTGGTGCCTGTAGTGAGCCCTTCCACGGCAGCATGCATCGCCCTGGCGCACTCGCGCGCACTGACCACTTCATCGGTGGCATCCCCCTGCAGACGGCCGGCTGTGAAGGCAGACACGGTTCTCACTTTAAGGCGCTCACCAAGAATGCCATGCAGAAGGTTACGAATGGCTTCATGGTGCCTGGCCGGATTGGGGAATCTATGACTGCCCTGCCGGGTCTCCTGAATCCAGGTTGCTCCACGCACTGATCCCAGTATCTCACCTGAATAGCCCAGCGTTGAAATGGCAAAGATCTGTGCGTTGGTGATGATCAGGTGATCGATGTGGATAACCTCACCTTTATTATCTGCCAGCAGCAGATTGTTCAGTACGGTAGCCCCTTTTTTTCTGAGCAGATTCAGCTCCCGCTCAATGCGGGCCTTGCCGATCACTCCTGCCAACCAGGGCCTGGCAAACCAGGTTGAGCTGGTCAACAGAATAACAGACAGAACTCCCAGTATGACAGGTGCAGCAGCAGGGATAATTTGAATGACGTCCATCTGTTCTCCGGGGTCGAATTCATTGGCTTGTGATAAGTGGCCGGAACCTTACTGACTGGAGTGTCCGTTTCCAGTGATCAGGGTCACTGGAATGTCACCTTTTCATGCCATGAAAAAAGAAGATTTAATTAGTGGAGCCGATGAGCGGACTCGAACCGCTGGCCTGCTCATTACGAGTGAGCTGCTCTACCACCTGAGCTACATCGGCGCTGACCTGTACAGCCCCGGATTCTAACGATAACCGGCGCTTTTGGAATATGACTTGTATTCCCGGGCACGGATGCCCTGAATCATGCTCCGGGCCCGTAAGCGGAGCAAAACAAGACATAATTCCACAGGAGTGCGGAACTGGACGCCTGAAAGGCGTGGTTGGACTGGACGAGGCAGGATACCGAGCATCGCTTTTGCGGAGCGATCAAAGGCCGAAGCCAGGGATGGCACAGGCCGTACCTATAAAACTGCCTGAATGGCAGCGATGAGAGCAGGGGCTGCTGTTTCGGTTCGCATGATTCTTGAGCCAAAGGTTAGATTGTTAAAACCCAATGCGGACAGTGTTTCAATATCACGGCGGCTCCATCCACCTTCGGGGCCAATGGCTAGCGTGATCTCATCCGACCTGCCTGTTTCAGCTCTGGCTTCGTTCCATGATGTGGCTGATTCAGGATGCAACGTATAGGCAGTGCCTGTAGCCGTAACCCTCTGCAGAGAGGGCTGCCAGGCCACCGTTGGAATGGCTGTGCGTCCACTCTGTTCGGCAGCCTCGATGATGATCCTCTGCCATCGTTCGAGGCGGCTGGCCAGTCTCTGTTCGGTTAGTTTAAACTGTGAACGTTCGCTGCTGGCAATTTGAAAGCTGGCCGCACCGAGCTCCGTACATTTTTGTAGCACGGTTTCTATCTTCTCACTCTTGTTGGCACACTGGATGATATGAATGCGCACGGGAAGTTCCCGGTCAGCGTCAATAAAGCGATCAGGACGGCAGCCTCCGTCTCTCTTGTTGAGGCCGGAGATCGTTGCCTCATATTCGCCGCCAAGGCCGTTGAAAACCGTGATCGTGTCACCACTGCCCAGACGCATAACATGGCGAAGATAGTGGGCCTGATCTGCAGGGATTGAGGCTTCCCGGCCAATTTGAAGGTCAGCATTGAGGAATAATCGGCAGTGTGGCATCGGGGAATTCGGCCTGAAACAGCACTGCTCTGCAAGGCTTCATATCGTCCGCTCTTGACCGCTGCAGCGCATGCTCCAAGATGCGCACATGTTTTTTGGCTCATTAGAAAATCAACAGTGGATCCCTGTCCGTCAATGGCGGTCGGATGATGCAGGTGTTTCAAGGGATATCGCTACGGTGTTGACCACTGTCGGGTCACTGACCCGCTTTCTGGAGCGTCATTATGGCATGAGGCTAACGGTGCGCCTGCATGATCAGTTTGTTGATCGTGCCAGCCGTGATGAGGCTGCAATTCTGGATTCCCCCGCCGGGTCACCATGTTTGAGAAGGCGGGTATCACTGCTGCACAGGGACTCTGTGATGTTTGATGCAGAGTCGGTTCTGCCACTGGAGGATCTTCCCGCAGATCTGATGGATGAGCTGCAGGAGGGGAAACGTCCGCTTGGAAATCTGCTGTTGGATCGTGGGCTTTCACTTGCCCGCTCTGATCTGAGTGTGGTGAAGATGCAGGGTGAAGGCATCCACGCCGATCGCTGGGGGCGCCGCTCGGTATTGCGTTCGCCATCCGGAACGCGGGCACTTGTGGTTGAAGTATTCCATCCTGAGGTGTGGAAGCGCCTGCAGTCATTGTCGCGCCGGCATAACTGATCTTTTCCGCAAGCTGACAACATCCTGTATGCAACTGCTCGCCTAGGGCGAGAGTTGGGTTTTCAATTTCTTCCTTCCCTCAACTGGGTCAGGCTCTTCCTGCTCAGGTTCGATATCGACGGTCTCTTGTAAAGAGGGTCGCACTGAGATGAGTGCGGGTTGAGAGCGAAGCCATTTTGGCAGCAGATAATAGGTGCTGAGACCGGTAACGATAGCTGGCATAATTTCGTAAGCAATTTCAGACAGCCCCAACTCCCGCCACAGGAGAAAGGCCGATATGCCGGCGCCCATGATGGTGATGGCTGCCTTTTCCGATGGCCTGTGCCCGAGTGCATAAAGGGTAAGAAGCGGTGCAAAGGCGGAGGCCAGCAACCCCCATGCGATCAGCACCAGTGCAAAGACACTCTGGTTGTTGGAGAGTGATAGGGCGAGGGCGACCAGCACGACCACTGCGGTCATGATCTTGGTGGCGGTGTATCCCAGTTTTCGTTCCGGTAGCAGGTCACGCGAGAGCGAAGCAGAACAGGAGAGTACCAGCGAGTCTGCCGTGGACATGGTGGCAGCGAACAGACCGGCCAGTACCAATCCGACCATCACATCGGGAAGCAGTTGCTGCGATATCATCGGCAGCGCCAGTTCAGCATCGAAGGTGCTCCCGTCATAGCCGGCGGTATCGGGCAAGAGCAACCGTGCCAGCAGTCCGACAATGATCGTGGCCGAATAGAAGAGGGTGAACCAGCTGTAATACCAGTAGCGGAAGCGATTGATATGGTCGGGCCTGTCCAGAGCCATATAACGGACGACAATGTGCGGCTGGCCTGCAACACCGAAGCCGGCAAATACCCAGCCGACGACGAACAACAGGATGCCGAATAGCGATGTGTCGGGAAACCAGTCCATGAAACCGGGCTGTACCCGGTTTAGCGAGTCCAGAATGGTAGAAGTCGAATCAAAGCTGGTCGTGGCGGTAAACATCAGCACCGACATCGCCGAAATCATAACGAAGGATTGTGCTGCATCTGTCCAGATTGAGGCGCGGATGCCGCCGCTATAGCTGTAGATCAGTACCAGGATCGCACCGATGATGGCGCCGGTGGTAATATCCCATCCGAACAGCACATGCAGTGCCTTGCTACCGGCAGTGAACTGGGCAGCGGCATAGGCGCCGAGAAAGAGGATAGTGAGCAGGCCGGTAATGCGGCGCAGCAGGTTGAAGTCTGTACCATGCCACTCGGCGAGAAGGCCGCCGAAGGAGTGGATGTCGTGCGCCTCAGTGGCCTCTCTGAGTCGCTTCATAATCAGTAGAGAGGCGGCCAGATCGCCGAGAATCCAGCCGATCATCAGCCAGATCGATGAGAGGCCGGTGGCATAGGTCAGGCCGATCATGCCGATGAACATATAGCCGCTGTTGTTGGTGGCGACGGCTGAGAGTCCTGCCAGCCAAGGAGTAACGTTGCGACCGGCAATCAGGTAATCGGTCGTGTTGCGTTGTTGCTTGAGCATTGAGGCAGCTCCGATGGCAACGAAGAGTAGCAGGAAAGCTATAAAGCTCGAGATGGTGGTCATGGTGGCGGGTTTGCGCTTATGCCTTAATCCTGAAAGTCGGCTCCCGGCAGGTAGGCACCATCGGCGTCATGGGTTTCACGCCCTGTCACCGGCGGATTGAAGACGCAGACCATGCGCATTGTTTTGGAGGCACGCAGCAGATGTCGTTCGCTGCCGTTGAGCAGGTAGACGGTGCCGGGCGTAATCTTGTGCACCTTGCCATCATCGGTGGTCTCCACCTCACCCTCTCCCTCGATGCAGTAGACCGCTTCGATATGGTGCTTGTACCAGAGCAGAGTTTCGGTGCCTGCATGGATGATGGTGTCATGAAGCGAGAAGCCGACGGCATCGTTGTTCAGAATCAGACGGCGGGACTCCCAGTTGCCGCTGTCGGCCTTAACCTCGCGTTCGCTGCCGATGATCTCTTCAAGTCTGCGAACGATCATGCCAGCACCCCTTCGCGCAGGTTGTTGCGTGTCTTCAGAACAGCGGCGATAGAGGCATCGATGATTTTCAGCCCCTCCTCGATCAGCCCCTCTTCAATAGTCAGTGCAGGCAGGAATTTAAGCACATGGCCGTTGGCGCCTGCTGTTTCGATAATCACACCTCTTTTGAAGGCCTCTTCGGAGACAGAACCGGCAAAATCGGAATCGGAAAATTCGATGCCCCAGACCATGCCGACTCCACGAAGCTCACCGTTGGCATCGGGATATTTTTTGACGATTGTCTGAAGGCCTTTTTCAAACAGAGCTCCTTTGTGCACGATTCCTTCGGCGAACTCGGGAGAGTCCCAGTACTCCAGCGCTTTGGCGGCGGCGATGAAGGCGAGGTTGTTGCCCCTGAAGGTGCCGGTGTGTTCACCCGGTTTCCACTGGTCCAGCGCCGGCCGCATCAACAGGATAGACATCGGAAGTCCCGTACCGATTGATTTGGATACGGTCACCATGTCCGGTGTAATGCCTGCACGTTCAAAGCTGAAGAAGGTTCCAGTGCGACCATTACCCATCTGGATATCGTCGATGATCAGCAGAATATCGAACTCACGGCAAATCGCTTCCAGCTCCTGCAGCCACTCGTCGCGGGCCACGTGGATTCCACCTTCACCCTGCACGGTCTCCACGATAATAGCGGCTGGCAGATCGACACCGCTACTCTGATCGGAGAGCAGGCGGTGCAGGTAGGTCATCGAATCGAACTCTTTCCCCATATAACCGTCGAATGGCAGGAAGGCACTGTTGGCACGCACACCGTAGGACTCATCACGGTAGAAGGAGTTGCCGGTTACTGCCAGCGAGCCCATGGAGAGGCCGTGGTAAGCATTGGTGAAAGCGATGATATTGGAGCGCTGCTTAACCATGCGCGCCAGCTTCAGTGCAGTCTCCACAGCGTTGGTGCCGGTCGGGCCGGTGAACTGTACTTTGTACTCCATGTTGCGTGGGCCTAGGATGGTATCGCGCAGTTTCTTCAGGAAGGCCTGCTTGGCGATGGTGGCCTTATCGAGCCCGTGCAGTATGCCGTCACGCTGGATGTAGTCGATCAACGCCTCTTTGATGGCAGGGTTATTGTGACCGTAGTTGAGCGAACCGGCGCCGGCGAAAAAGTCGATATAGCGGTTACCATGCTCATCGAACATCTCGGAACCGCGGGCTACATCGAATATGGCGGGGAATGATCGGATATACCCCCGGACCTCTGATTCCATCTCTTCAAAAATTCTCATGATTTTTTCCTTCGCTTTCGTTTTTTATGATTTGATTGGACCAACACGCAGCAGGATATCGGCCTCGTGGGCACCCTCATCTGTTCCGTCACTTAACAGATGGGCTTCGAAGAGCATTGACTCGGTCATTTCACAAGCAGATTTACGGGCCAGCGAGGCGAAAAGGTTTTGCGATGCGTTGTTGGACGGGTTGACGGTAGCCTCGACAAATCGGATGCCGGCCAGGTGTTGGCGATCAAGCAGGTGGCCGAGCAGACGGCCTGCGATGCCCTGCCCGCGCAGAGATGCATCCACGGCGACCTGCCAGATAAACAGCGTATCGGGCTGGTCCGGTCGTACGTAGGCGCTGATGAAGGCTTGTACAGAGCCATCGGATTCCGCCACGGCACAGGTGTTCGCAAAGTGGCTGCACTGCAGCAGGTAGAGATAGCGCGAATTGACATCCAGTGGTTTCGATCTGTTCACCAGATCGTAAATGGATGGGCCATCTTCTATCGTCGGTTCGCGAAACGCTGTGGACGAAACCTGCTTCGGTTGGTTCGAAAGCATTGCCGTCGACCCTAACGGCCTGGTTTATTATTTCAAATGACGCTCTGTGGCAATTATTTATAATACGGCCTTGAGCATGTGAAAATTGCAATTGACGATTGCGCATACATATTTAGCAGGAAGGTTGAATTGGACGCCGATAGGCCGGGCGAGGCCCTGAAAGCCATGGATGGTCGGGTGACACTGAATCGATCTACGTTTCTTCAGACTGCTTGTCTGATTCCCTGCATGATCATCTGGATGCCGATGGTGCCAGTTAGCAGGGCGCCAGCGCGGCCAGTGATGTCGATATAGCGCTCCAGAAGATCGGTGTTGCGCTCCCGGATACTGTCGAAGGCCTGCTTGAGCAACATTAGCATGGCAATGGTCAGCAGCAGCGACAGTGCGATGGCCGCAGTAGCCATGGTAAAGCTTAATGTTTTACCGGCAATGACGCTGGCGCTGATTGTGCCCGGTCCGATCATGAACGGCATGGCGATGGAGCCGGAGATGTGGGCCGGATCGCCACCGCGCATCTTTTTAATCGCCTGGCTGCCGGTGAACATCATTTGCAACGCGATCAGGAAGATGACTATACCACCAAAGAGCAGAAAGGCGGCGAACTCGACCTGTAGAACATCGGTAAAGATCGCTTCGCCGCCAAAGGCGAAGACGATAAAGACGCCTCCACTGATGATGGTGGCACGCAGTAGCACCTTGAAAAAGGCACTGCGATCCATCTCCTGAATCAGGTCGAGCAGATAGATGCTCATCAGGAACGGATTAAAGAGAACCAGAAAAAGGGCCAGCGACTTGACGAACGGATCCATATCAAGCTTGCTAGGGAATGGGTGAGGTGCTGTCAAATCGGTCGTTTAGTAAAACATTCATTGCCGCTTAATCTATGAAGCCTATACTTCACGCTCCCGTTTGTTCGGGAAAACTCTTGGGGGCGACTGGTATCGACGGAGATGCTGAACCCTTTGGGGCATGTCGGGTTGTTGGTCCCGTAAAAAGCTGGCACTTGCAATAATTGCAAACGACGAACTAGAACTAGCTTACGCTGCGTAAGTTACCCCGCACTTGAGTTGCTCATTGCTTGAGTATCCGGGGTCAAACAGATGAGATCGCTACTTGAGACTGGAGATTCGTGGTTTCAGGAGTTAAAAAGTTACGAACCGACCCTTTGGGCACTTTGTCTGTTCGGTTTCCATCGGGTGCTGTTTGAATAGACTAAACATGTAGAACCACTGGCTGATGGTTTTCGGACGCGGGTTCGAATCCCGCCGCCTCCACCAAATAAAAGAGCCGCCCGAAAGGGCGGTTTTTTTATTTGGTGGACGTATCCGGGAGAGTGCCCTGTTCGACCAATCGACAGGATAGTCGATTGGAACGTCGGCTATGCGGACGGCCCCGAAGGGGTGAGGGGCAGGAGCCCCGAGTAATCCCGCTCATAGGGTGAGGGCCATGGATGACCTGACAATTTTGCAGGAGCAAAAAATGAACGCCGCTTGCGGACGGCCCCGAAGGGGTGAGGGGCAGGAGCCCCGAGTAATCCCGCCGCCTCCACCAAATTAGAAAGGGCTCCCCATCGGGAGCCCTTTTTTGTTCAGGTCGATTGAATCTCAGCTCTCTTTCTGAACATGTACATCCATCTGCGGGAACGGGATGGAGATGCCATTGTCATCAAAGGCGAGCTTTATCTTTTCATTAAGATCAAAGTGTACAGGCCAGTAGTCACCGCTATTCACCCAGGGACGAACATTGAAGTTCACACTGCTGTCAGCCAGCTCACCAACGGCTATCAAAGGTTCCGGTTCATCCAGAATGCGCTCATCCGCATCGAGGATGCCCTGAATAATCTCTTTGGCCTTGCGGATGTCATCGCCGTAGCCGATGCCGAACACCATATCGATACGTCGCGTATCACGAGCCGAGAAGTTGGTGATGGTACCACCGTAGATGGAGCCATTGGGCACGATGACTTCGCGGTTATCGCCGGTGCGCATCAGGGTGCTGAAGATACTAATTTTTTCTACCACGCCGGATACGCCGCCAGCCTCAATAAAGTTACCAGCCGTGAACGGACGGAATACAATCAGCATGACACCCGAGGCGAAGTTCTTCAGTGAATCTTGCAGTGAAAGGCCGATGGCCAGACCTGCTGCACCAATTACGGCAACAAGCGACGTGGTATCGACGCCGAGCTGGTCCAGTGCCGCGATGGCGATAAAGAGCATCAGTATCGCATTGGCTATGGCGCAGATGAAGTCGATTAGGATCACGTCGGTTCCAGCCTTCTCCATGAGGGTCCGGGTGACTTTGATGATCGTTTTGACGACCATTCGTCCGACTATAAAAATAGCCAGTGCAAAGGCAATATTGATGCCCCAGGGGATGATGTAGGTACTGATCAGTTCGGCAATATCAATGTTTTCCAGCATATTTTTTTCCTCTCTCCGGAGTGATGGGGTTCAGCTTCGGCACCGCCTAGAATTTGTTGACGGGCCCGACTCTATATCCAACGGCGTGAATTGTAATGTAACATGGACTGCTTCCCTTTGAGGCGTCACAGATGAATATGAACTTTCGTTAACCTTCTCAGATAGATGATCGTATGCTTTGTTGATGGGGAGTAGAAATAATCAATATTATTAATATGTTAGATAGGGACCTGTACTGGTTGAAGAGGGCCTGGTATGGCAGCGGGCTGGCTTGACAAGGCAGAGGTGGCGGTGGTAGAAATCCGTTCTCACAGATTCTGCTGTACCGGCATGACACTAAGTTTAAACGAAAAGGGGGAAGCCGATGGGCGCCAGCTATTTGGCTAACGAATATGCGCCAATATTCGTGTTTATCCTGATCGCTTTGGGCATGGGTGCGGCGCCACTTGTGCTTACCATGTTTATTGCAGAGCAGAAGCCGGATGATGAAAAACTCTCTGCCTATGAGTGCGGTTTTGAGGCGTTTGAAGACGCCCGCATGCATGTTGATGTGCGTTTCTATCTGGTGGCAATCCTGTTTGTAATCTTCGACCTTGAAACGGCATTTCTCTTTCCGTGGGCAGTGGTGCTCGATCAGATTGGACTTTTCGGCTTTATTGAGATGGTGCTCTTCCTGCTGGTTCTGCTTGTGGGCTATATCTATGCGTGGAAGAAGGGGGCTTTGCAATGGGAATAGAGGGCCTGCTTGATAAGGGCTACATTACCACCACTGCTGATAAGGTGATCAACTGGGCCCGTACCGGCTCAATGTGGCCGATGACCTTTGGCCTCGCCTGCTGTGCTGTTGAGATGATGCATGCGGGCGCCTCCCGCTATGACCTTGACCGTTTCGGCATTGTTTTCCGCCCCTCCCCACGGCAGTCAGATGTGATGGTGGTGGCCGGTACGCTCATCAATAAAATGGCTCCTGCGCTACGTAAAGTTTACGACCAGATGGCTGAGCCCCGCTGGGTGATTTCGATGGGCTCCTGTGCAAATGGCGGTGGCTATTATCACTACTCCTATGCGGTGGTTCGCGGCTGCGACCGGATCGTGCCGGTTGATATCTATGTACCGGGTTGCCCGCCTACAGCTGAAGCCCTGCTTTACGGGTTTATTCAGCTTCAGGAAAAGATCAAGCGCACCAATACGATTGCGCGGTGATGGTTTACATAAGGCATGGAAGCAGATATGAGTGAAGAGATGGCGCAGAACGAGCTGGAGGCAGTGGCCGAAGTTGTGACACTACGGAAGCGTTTCGGTGATCAGGTGTTGTCGGTTACGCAGAGTGTGGACTGTCCTGTTGTAACAGTGGCACGCGAATCTATTGTCGATGTCTGCCATTTTTTGAAGAGCGAGCATAGCTACGATCAGATGATCGACCTTTGTGGCGTGGATATGTCCGAGCACCCTTCACGGGCTGAAGGGGATGCCCGCTTTCTTGTGGTGTACAACCTGCTCTCTATCGAGCTAAATCGTCGCATCCGTTTGAAGATCGGCGTCAATGACCGCGATCTGGTTGATTCCACTGTAGAGGTCTGGCCGACTTCGAACTGGTTTGAGCGTGAAGCCTTCGATATGTACGGCATTATCTTTAAACATCATCCGGATCTTCGCCGGATTCTTACTGATTACGGCTTTGAAGGCTATCCGCTGCGTAAGGATTTCCCGCTTACCGGGCGGGTGGAGATGTTCTTTGACGAGGCCCAGTGGCGTTGTGTTTACCGCCCGAACAAGGTGGAGAACCGCGTATTGATACCGAAGGCGTGGCCGGGGGTAGATCGTGGCTGAGATTAAGAACTACACGCTGAACTTTGGCCCACAACATCCATCTGCTCATGGCGTGCTTCGCCTGGTACTGGAGCTCGATGGTGAAGTCGTTGAGCGGGCAGAGTCCCATATCGGACTGCTGCACCGCGGTACTGAAAAGCTGTTTGAGTACAAAACCTATCAGCAGAATATTCCCTATTTTGACCGCTTCGATTATGTCTCGATGATGGCGAACGAACATGCCTACGCGCTGGCGGTAGAGAAGCTTCTTAATATCGAGGCGCCTGAGCGGGCGCAGTATATCCGGGTCATGTATGCCGAGTTGACCCGTATTCTTAACCACTGCCTATGGCTGGGCGCTGCGGCGCTGGATATCGGGGCCATGACAGTCTTTCTTTACTGCTTCCGTGAGCGTGAAGATATTTTTGATTATTATGAAGAGGTAAGCGGTGCACGTATGCATGCGGCGTACTTCCGCCCCGGTGGTGTGAGCAAGGATCTGCCGGAAGGGCTGCTGGAGAAGATTCAGGGATTTACCGAGCGCTTCCCCGGCTATGTGGATGAATACGAGACGCTGCTGACCGAGAATCGTATCTGGAAGCAGCGTACGGTGGATATCGGTACTGTTGACAGAGAGGCTGCCCTGGCGTGGGGGTTTAGCGGCCCGATGATTCGTGGTTCAGGCATTGCCTGGGATCTGCGCAAAACACAGCCTTATGATGTGTATGACAGGATGGATTTTGATATTCCCGTCGGTGTAACCGGTGACTCATATGACCGTTATCTTGTGCGTGTTGAAGAGATGCGCCAGTCCAACATCATCATCCGTCAGTGTATCGAATGGCTGCAGAAGAATCCCGGACCGATTAAAGTCGATGATCATAAACTGACCAATCCATCCCGTGCCTCCATGAAGTCTGATATGGAGTCATTGATCCATCACTTCAAATTCTTCTCCGAAGGCTATCACGTGCCGGAAGGCGAAGTGTATGCTGCTGTTGAGCATCCAAAGGGAGAGTTTGGCGTCTACCTGATCGCTGATGGTTCAAACAAGCCATATCGCATGAAAGTGCGGGCCTCCGGCTTTGCCCATCTTCAGGCTCTGGATTACATGTGCCGCGGGCACATGATTGCCGATGTCGTAACGATTCTCGGAACACAGGATATCGTATTTGGGGAGGTGGATCGATGAGTGCCGTAGAGAACGCACTGCCTCAGTTTTCTGAAGTCCGTCTGGAAGAGATCAGGGCATTGATTGCACGCTACCCGCATCCACGTTCAGCGCTGTTGCCGGTGTTGCATATGGCGCAGGAAGATTTTGGCTATCTCTCCATGGATGTGCAGACGATGGTGGCCAAAACACTGGATCTGCATCTGATGGCTGTTCGTGAAGTAGTCACCTTCTACACCATGTTCCGTGAGAAGCCGTGTGGGACATACCTGCTGGAAGTCTGCACCAATGCCGGATGCATGCTTAACGGTGCGGATGACCTGGTTCGCCACCTGTGTGATTCACTGGATATCAAGGTGGGTCAGACGACGGATGATGGCATGTTTACGGTGGCTGAGGTTGAGTGCGCCGGTGCCTGTGCCGGTGCTCCGGTGGTTCAGATTAACAATGCCTATCACGAAAAGATGGATGCGGCCCATATGGATGCATTTATCGCCGATGCACGCGAGAAGGGAGGAGAGAAGTGATTCCATCCGACCCGAAAAAAGTAACCAAAATCTGTTTTGACCGTATCGATATTCCGGATCAGCTCAAGCTCTCTGTCGCACGTGAAAATGGCGCCTACAAGTTTCTTCCCACCGTCCTGGAAAAGTTTGATGCCGACCAGATTATTGATGAAGTAAAAACATCGGGGCTGCGCGGACGTGGTGGTGCAGGTTTCCCAACAGGCCTGAAGTGGTCATTTGTTCCCCGCAACACCGGCAAACCAACCTATCTTCTTTGTAATGCGGATGAGGGTGAACCCGGCACATTCAAGGATCGGGACATTATGCGTTTTGATCCGCACCTGCTGATTGAAGGTATGATCATGGCCGGGTTTGCGCTCGGAGTGCATGATGCCTACATCTATATTCGTGGCGAGTTCCTGCATGAAGCCAATGTTCTTAATGAGGCTATTGCCGAGGCCTATGCGGCCAATCTTCTGGGGGACAAAATTCTTGGCACCGATTACAGCATGCATCTGACCGTTCATCGTGGTGCCGGTGCTTACATATGCGGTGAAGAGACTGCGCTGATTGAGTCGATTGAGGGCAAGCCCGGCCGCCCGCGCTTTAAACCACCGTTCCCTGCCATTGAAGGTTTTTATCGCTGCCCGACTGTAGTAAACAATGTTGAAACACTGTCAACTATTCCGGCTATTCTGGAGCATGGCGGGGCCTGGCATGCGGCCATTGGCAAGCCGAACAACACCGGCATGAAGATTTTTTCAGTTTCCGGTCATGTGAACAGGCCGGGCAACTATGAAGTACCGATGGGTACGACTATGAGAACATTGATCGAAGAGCACTGCGGTGGTCTGCAGCATGGCACAGTTCCAAAGGTGATTATTCCGGGCGGCTCTTCTACACCATGGATTCTGGCGGAGCATTACGATGTACCATTGACCTACGACGACCTGGCCAAGGCGGGCTCCATGCTGGGCTCCGGGGCTGTTATTGTGATGGATGAGACGGCAGATGTTGTCGCTGTTACACGCCGTCTGGCTCATTTTTATGCACATGAATCCTGCGGGCAGTGTACGCCGTGCCGTGAGGGAACCGGCTGGATTGAACGGGTGATAACCCGTGTTGAAAATGGGCAAGGTTGTGAAAATGATCTGCAGGTTTTGAATGATGCGTCGGTACATATGGCCGGGCGGACAATCTGTGCTCTGGCTGATGGTGCTGCAGCACCGGTTCTTTCGTTGTTGAAACATTTTCCTGATGAAGTGCGTAGTCGTTTGAAGGAGAAGTCATCATGACAATTTATCAGGACAGAGAAATTGCACGCCTGATGGGTGCCCGTAAGGGTGTTGCGCATGGAGGCGCGGCATGACAGTGCTCTATATCAATGATGAGGAAGTGACTGTAGCTGCGGGCACCAGCATTCTCGAAGCATGCCGCGGGCATGGCGCTGAAGTTCCTTATTTCTGTTATCATCCTGAGCTGTCTGTAGCGGCTAATTGCCGTATGTGTCTGGTTGAGGTTGAGGGGTGGAATAAGCCTGCAGCATCCTGCTGTACACCTGTTGCAGAGGGGATGAAGGTCCGCACCCAGTCTGAAGAGCTTGAGAAAGATCGTTCGATGATGATGGAGTACCTCCTGATTAACCATCCACTTGATTGTCCGGTCTGTGATCAGGGCGGGGCATGCAAACTTCAGGACTATGCCGTTGAGCACGGGGTTTCTCATGGTCGTTACGACGAAATGAAACGTGCTGTCGTTGATCATGACCTCGGCCCGTTTGTCAGCACCTGCATGACCCGCTGTATTCACTGTACCCGATGTGTCCGTTTTGCCGAGGAGATTGCCGGAACCAGTGATATGGGTGTGCTTGACCGTGGCGATCATATGCGTATTGATGGCATTGTTGAGGATTGCCTGAGTTCCGAGCTTTCCGGCAACCTGTCTGACGTCTGCCCTGTTGGCGCACTGCTGGACAAGCCATCGAATAACGTCTCCCGCCCGTGGGAAGTGACGCGCCACAACAGTACCTGTGCGCAGTGTCCACAGGGGTGTGACATTACCATTGAGTCTCGCGGGGATGAGGTGATTCGTATTAAGCCTGATCGTGACGGGGTGGAGCCATGGATCTGTGACCGTGGCCGTTATGTCTACGATGCATTCCGCTCGGATGAACGAATTCTTGAGCCGAAAGTGCGTGAAAATGGTGAACTGGTCTCATCTGGCTGGGATGACGCCATGAGTCGTGCTGTCACCCTTTTGCAGGGCAAAAGGGTGGGTATTGTGTTCTCTCCTTACTGGAGTATTGAAGGTCTGACATCCATTCGTCTACTGTACGATGTTGCTTTTGAAGGTTCGAGGGTTGCGTTTGACCTGCATCGCCGTGATATGCGGAAATTCTCTTTCGAAGAGGGCTTCTCCATGACCACGCAACAGATAGAGGATGCCGAGCAGGTCGTCGTGCTCGGTTCGGATCTACGCCAGCGTTTGCCTGTATTGATGCAGCGTTTGCGTAAGCGTATCAATGCCGGACGGCCGGTAACCCGTATTGGTGCCATGAACTACCGTACCAACAGCTCGCCGACCCAGGATGCACTTATACGTCCACGCGACTGGCCCGCCGTTATCGCCCGCGCCATGGAACAGGTAACAGAGCTGGGTAAACTGGCTGCCGGTATGGATGAGTGGATGTCGAAGGTTAAGGGGCGCCATGGGGCCGGCAAACTTCTTGCTGATGCCCTGATTTCTGATTCATGTGCACTGCTGGTGGGTGAAGAGATCCGTGCTCATCAGGATGCTGCTTCCCTGATCTACGGGCTGGATCTTCTAATGCGTGCCTGTGGACACACGGAAGAGGACAGTGATGGCCGCAACCTTATTCCTGAGGGAATGAATGCGCAGCTTCTCTCATCGGTGTTTGGTGATGTTCGAACCAGTGCGGGCGAGCTGTTTGATGCAGCTTCCAATGGCGAACTTGATGCGCTGCTATTGATCGGCAGCGATCCGATCGGTGACGGTCTCTTTCCGGCACAGGCGAAGGCTGCCATAGGCGGAGTTCCGCTGGTTCAGGTAGGCGCTATCTCCGGGGAGATCAGCCAGTATGCTGATGTACAGCTGCCTGCAGCTGCCTATTCAGAGATTGAGGGTAGTTTTGTCAATATGGAAGGCCGGGTTCGTGTGGCTGAGCATCCGTTGAAGTCTATCGGTTCTGAGCGGCCGCTCTGGAAGGTGATGATGCGCCTGATTGAGTCAATGGGTGTTGAGGTTCCTGCCATCAATATGACCGAGCTGCGTGATCATGTCGTGCGATTTGTGCCTGAGTTGAAGGCTGTCTGGTCTGAGGGTAGTGCAGCATTAATCATGCCCGTCCGGAACAGGCGTGAAACGCCGTTGCCATCAGGCAAGAAACAAACAGCTTCTCTGGATATTGTGAGTCGCTACTCCATGTACCGCGAAGGGGCATGGGTGCGGGCGTCAACACTTCTGGTTGAGGCGGGAAGCCTTCACGCTCTGGATGATGTTCTGGTTCACCCTGAAACATTCAAATCTGCAGGCCTCTCCGAAGGGGAGGGTAGTATTAAAACCGCCTCTGCCGAGTTAACATGTCACATCGGTCAACGTGAAGATGTCGCACCCGGTGTTCTGTTTGTGGCCAAACGCGGTGTTGCCGGTGATCTCTCCAGCGAATCTGTTGCAGATCTAACGGGAGGCAAGTGATGACAATTTTTCAGGACAGAAAAATTGCACGTGTCGGAGCACGCCTGAAAGGTGTTGTGGACGGAGGTATGGCATGACAATTTTTCAGGACAGAAAAATTGCACGTGTCGGAGCACGCCTGAAAGGTGTTGTACATGGAGGTACAACATGACGTGGCTGGATGTAGCCATCC
>JAIPJD010000117.1 GCA_021734365.1 Mariprofundaceae bacterium
GACTTTGAAGCATTGCACGGTATCGACCTTGACATTCAGAAGAGTAAGGTCACTGCATTCATCGGTCCATCCGGCTGTGGAAAATCGACTTTTCTCCGCTGCATTAACCGGATGAATGACCGTATCCCGGGTTGCCGGATTGAAGGTGAACTGTTGCTTAACGGCGAGAATATTTATGCCCCGGAGATCGATGTGGTTCAGCTTCGTACCTATGTCGGGATGGTCTTCCAGAAACCCAATCCGTTCCCGAAGAGCATTTACGAAAATATCGCCTATGCACCACGTATCCATGGCATGGTGAAAGATAGTACAGAGATGGATACGCTGGTCGAAAATGCGCTTCGCAGGGCCAGTATATGGGATGAGGTAAAAGATAAGCTTGACCAGCCGGGCACGGCACTCTCCGGTGGACAGCAGCAGCGCCTCTGTATTGCCCGTACGATTGCCGTAAAGCCGAAAGTGATTCTGATGGACGAGCCATGCTCGGCACTTGATCCGATCGCAACTGCTAAAATCGAAGAGCTGATCGATGAGCTGAAAGAGGAGTACACTATCATTATAGTGACGCACAATATGCAACAGGCGGCACGAGTGTCCGATTATACCGCATACTTCTATCTGGGAGATCTTATCGAGTTCGGTGATACACACACGATCTTTACCGCGCCGACCAATTCACAGACCGAGGATTATATTACCGGTCGTTTCGGTTAAGAAGGGAGGAAGAGATGTCTGATATTAAACATACCGTAAAAAGTTTTGAAGATGACCTGATCGAACTGAAGAGCAAGGTGCTGCAGATGGGAGAACTGGTTCGCAAAGCAACCCGTCGCTCAATGAACTCGTTGATCAAGAACGATCCTGATCGAGCTCATAGAGTAATTGAGCGGGACAGCAGCATCAATGCACTGGAGGTCGAGATCGATAATCTCACCCGTGATATTATTGCCCTGCGCCAACCTGCTGCCAGTGATCTGCGCTTTGTTCTCAGCATAGCCAAGATTGTAACTGATCTGGAGCGGATGGGTGATCTGGCCGAGAATATTGCAATCTGCATGCTTAAAACCGAAGAGCATCCGGTGATTGAACTGGAATCATTACGAACCTTGTCGGCCAAGGTGATGAATCAGATATCTGTTTCGATTAAGGCATTCGACGAAAATGATGCGGAGCTGGCTCTGCGTTGCATTGCAAATGACAGGAAGATTGATGCCAGGTACAAGTCAATCCAGCGCGAATATATTACCTACATGCTGGAAGATCCTCGTCAGATTACCGGCGGACTGATTGCAACAGATATTGCCAAGTTCCTCGAGCGTATCGCCGATCATGCAGTGAATATTTCAGAGATGGTTATCTATATGGTGAAAGGTCACGATGTTCGCCATATCGATCGCAAGACGGCTGAAGCACTGATCAGTGGAGAGATGCCTGAAGAAGATGACGATGAGTAGATACCTCTGATGCTATGAACGGGAAAGAATCAATCCGGCTTTACAGGCTTATGGAAAAAGGGCTTATGGAAAAAAATGACTCAGCACACTATTAAACGCTTCAGCGACGAACTTGACACCCTCAAAGAGCATGTCCTTTCCATGGGGGGACTGATTGAGCAGGCCGTCGGCCATGCTGTAAAATCGATGCTTGAGCAGGATGAGAGACTGGCCAACAGGACCATTGAGCGGGATCGGGCGATCAATGCGCTGGAGGTAGAGTGCGACGAGATGACACGTGATATACTGGTTCGCCGTCAACCTGCCGCCGGTGACCTGCGTTTTATCATGGGGATCGTCAAGGTGGTGACCGATCTGGAGCGAATGGGAGATCTGGCAGCTAATATCAGTAAAGGGACGCTCTCCTCACTCAGGAAGCCACCCAGGTATTTCTCCAATCTCGATATTATGGGAGAGAAGGCACAGCTACAGGTTATCGCGGCACTGGATGCACTGGCTCACGGTGACGTCGATCTGGCAATGAAGGTGATTGAGAAAGACAAGGTTATTGATGCGCTTTATAAGCGAATGTACCGGGAGATGATCACCTATATGATGGAAGATGCGCGTGATATCTCTTCCTGCTTTATCCTGACCAATGTTGGCAAGGATCTTGAGCGAATCTCGGACCATGCCACCAACATCGCCGAAATGGTGATCTACATGGAGCGCGGTCATGACATCCGGCATGTGAACCATGAGGCTGCGACAAAGCTGTTATCAGGAGAAGAAATCTGACAATATATATTCTCCCCATAAACCCGGGCCGGTCGGTCACTTAACCTTCGGCTGGATTTTTTGTCTGCAACACAAATGCAGCGCACCGCTCTTAACGTAATGACGTGGCACAAACCACCCTCCCGGCAAGGTGCTGCCAACAGCAAAATCAACAGCTCCGTCACTTTACCTGTTTAGCGGATCCGTGTAACATGCTACCCCCCCTCTCGGGGTGCTGAATCCGAAAGGATCAGGTGTTGAAAAGGAGAAGCAGATGAACATGGCGGCAAACTCTGGGAAAAGCTTAATCGAGAGTCCGGAGATCGAGCCCCAGGATGACCCGAATGGTTATAAGCATCTTATGGCCACGCACGGACTAAGCGATGAAAAAGTAGCCAAAATCATTACCAAATATCTGCAGGAACGGGAGCTCAAGCCTTATCAGGCAGAGCTTATCAAGCTGCAAAGGCACCTCGACAACACCAAACAACGCATGATTATCCTCTTCGAGGGCAGGGATGCCGCCGGCAAGGGCGGCACGATCCGGCGTGTTACTCGCTACATGAATGAAAAGCACTATCGCGTCATTGCCCTGGGCAAGCCTACTGAACATCAGCTTACGCAGTGGTATTTTCAGAAATATGTCGCTCAATTTCCGCGCGGTGGTGAGATCGCCCTGTTCGACCGCAGCTGGTACAACCGTGCCATGGTTGAGCCTGTGTTCAATTTCTGTACGGAGCAGCAGTACAAGGACTTTATGCGCGGTGTGGTGGGCTTTGAGAAAGACCTGGTCCGCCAGGGCACCATTCTTGTGAAGCTCTATTTCAGCGTCACCAAGAGCGTTCAGAAGGAACGTTTTGACAGCCGTACGGGCGACCCGCTCAAGCAGTGGAAGCTCAGCGAAGTCGATGTGCAGGCCCAGGATCGCTGGGACGAATTCACCAGAGTGAAGTATGAGATGCTCCGGCGCACACATACCAGTCAGGCGCCCTGGACCCTGATTCGTTCAGCTGACAAACATCAGGCACGATTAAACGCAATCAAAGTGATCCTTAACTCGGTCGACTATGAAGATTTTGATGATAGCCTGGATTATGACACGGACGACAAGGTCGTGGTTTCCGGCGCCAGGGAAATCGAGCGCATGGAAAAGCAAAAAAAGAAAAAAGGGAAATTTATCGGCTAATTTTCTCCGGCCGGTTCAATATGGAAACTTCTTCATGCCCCCCGCCGGCAAACAGATCCCGGACTCAGTTTAAAAACCGAATGACTTGATTGTCGATTCCATCTAACCTCATCCAAGTTTCATCAGAAGGAGATTTTCATGGTTAGAAGAAGCCCTATAACAAATATGTTTGCCGGTTCACCGGTAAGGCCGCTGCAAAAGCATATTGGCAAGGTTCACGAGTGTGCAAAAATGCTTGAGCCGTTCTTTCAGGCTGTGATCAAAAAGGATTACGATCAGGCAGCCCTTCTGCAGCAAGAGATTCACAAGCTGGAAGTAGAGGCCGATGACCTCAAGCACGAGCTTCGCATTCACCTGCCGAATTCACTGTTCATGCCGATGCCGCGTGAGCGGATTCTGGATATCGTGACCGTCCAGGATCGAATCGCCAACACGGTCAAACATCTGGCCGGCGTGGTCAATGGCCGCAAGATGGAAATCCCGGATGAGATTGCCGAACTGATGAGAGTTTACACTGAGTGCAGTGTCTCGGCTTCCCGTCAGGCCAAGCGTGTAATTAACGAACTCGACGAGCTGGTCGAGGTCGGATTTCGCGGACGCGAAGTCAGCAGTGTGGAAGAGATGATCGATGATCTGGATAAAATTGAGTATGAAGCAGACAAGCTGGAGAGCCAGCTTAACAATGCATTGTATGTAATCGAAAAGAGTCTGGATCCGATTGATGCAATGTTCCTGTATCGCCTGATTCGTGAAATCGGTGAAGTGGCCGATATAGCCCAGCGTGTGGGCGCCCGCGTCGAACTGTTACTGGCACGATAAGAGAGAGAATCGGGAGAAATCGTGGATATTCTTGTTGCAAATTCAACTGTATTGATTGGTATGGCCGTCGTCTTCGGCCTGTTCATGGCCTGGGGTATTGGCGCAAACGACGTTGCCAATGCCATGGGAACATCGGTCGGCTCCAGGGCGCTGACCTTTAAGCAGGCGGTGATCATTGCCGCCATATTCGAACTTGCCGGTGCGATTCTCGCAGGCGGTGAAGTCACCAATACCATCCGCAAAGGTATTGTCGACGTCTCATCGCTCGGTGATACGCCGGAGCTTCTGGTTTATGGCATGCTGGCCTCACTGCTTGCTGCCGGTATATGGCTTATGGTCGCTACACGTATGGGCTGGCCGGTTTCAACCACCCACTCCATTGTCGGCGCCATTGTCGGTTTCGGTGCAGTAGGCATCGGCATGGAAGCTGTCCAGTGGAGCAAGGTAGGCACCATTGCCATGAGCTGGGTAACCTCGCCGCTGATGGCGGGCGCAATCGCCTTTGCGCTGTTCAGAAGCATTCAGAAGCTGGTTATTGATACTGAAGATCCGATTGCCATGGCAAAGAAATATGTGCCTTTTTATATCTTCCTCGTCGGCTTCATCATGGCAATGGTGACGCTGTTAAAGGGGTTGAAACATGTCGGTGTAAAACTGCCGTTTGAACAGGATATACTTTATGCTGCGATCATTGGCGCTGTTTTTTCACTTATCGGCATTGTCATGATCAGGAGGCTGAAATTCCCGCCGAAAGCGGACAAGCAGTTCCACTATGCCAACATGGAGAAGATCTTTGGTGTATTGATGATCTTTACAGCCATTGCCATGGCCTTTGCTCATGGTTCCAATGATGTAGCCAACGCGATTGGTCCGGTTGCTGCCGTTGTAAGTATTGTGGGTAGTGCCGGTGCCATTGCAGCCAAGTCCGCGACACCGGTCTGGATTCTGATACTCGGTGGTGCCGGCATCGTCTTCGGCATGGTAACTTACGGCCATAAGGTGATTGCGACAGTGGGATCAGGCATTACTGAGCTGACACCCAGCCGTGGTTTTCCCGCCACACTCGGAGCGGCTGCTACGGTTGTAATCGCCTCGGGAACGGGGCTGCCGATCTCAACCACGCATACGCTGGTGGGTGCTGTACTCGGTGTCGGCCTTGCCCGCGGTATCGGTGCACTGAACGTCAGTGTGATCCAGACCATCTTTATGTCCTGGATCATCACCCTGCCTGCCGGAGCCATTCTCTCGATCTTCTTCTTCTTCACATTCAAGGGCATGTTTTCTTAATTGATATGGCCGGGGGCGTGATTCGGGGTATCCATGCCCCTCACCCTTCGGGCAGCCCATTCTGAACAATAACCGTCCACAATTGTGCAGGAGAGCAC
>JAIPJD010000118.1 GCA_021734365.1 Mariprofundaceae bacterium
ATCAGGATGCCGATACCGCTTTTCTGACGTTCCACAGAGGCCACCAGCGTATCAAGATAACCTTCAAGAAAGCGCCGGTTGTAGAGGTTGGTCATGGGGTCACGCATGGAGGCATCCCGCAGGCTCTGCATCAGCCGCTTGGCTTCAATTACAGGTGCAGGCTCAGCAAGAAATGTCGTCAGGGTCAGCCGGTTCTCTTCAACAGCCTCGGACTCTTCCTGTGTGAAAATCAGTTGTAACACACCCCCGACACTCCCTGAAAGCATGATCGGCAGGCAGATGTGAAACAGCTTTTCATCCTGCTGGACTTTATTGCCACTGAAGGAGCTGCAGATATTATCCTCTTCAATCGATGATACCATCGCTGCCGTACGCCTTGCCCGGCAGGCATTGCAGTCAATAGTGATCTCCCTGCTGCACCACAGATCGGCCCCTTCCGGCAATCCCAGACTTGTAATAAGCTGCAGCCGATTCTTCGAATTTGATACCTCATAAATTGAAAACCGTTTCATGTTGAACTGCTCGGTTAATACGCGGCCCAGGCGTGCATAGACCTCTTCCAGATCCCGGTCGTTTTCAATCGACTGCTTGAAATGCGATGAACTGACCAGATTATGCACCACCCGGACCGTATGATTCAGGATGTTCTCACTACCTTTATGGCTGCTTGTATCGATCAGGGTTGCGATCTCCCTGGAAATCGTGCCAAGGCTGTTTTCCAGCAGTTGCATGAATTGGTTGGTATGTTCAGCGATTTCACCCATTTCATCGTTACTCTGTTTTCGCAGACGTATGGAAAAATCGCCCTGTTCAGCCTTGCCGAAAGCGCGTTTCATTGCTTTGGTTGTCCGCAGAATCGGCGCCATCAGTGCCCGCAAAGCAATAGTCATGACTATGCCAAAGAGGATGAACAGCAGAAACATGCCGTACAGGGATGCAAGCATGGCCTGGCGTTGGTGCCCCACATCAATCTCAAGACTGACTACGCCAAGTATGTCGCCCACCTCTGCATGATGGCATTGCAGGCAGGACTGCTGTGCGACGTAGGGAATTGCCAGATGAAATGTTGGCGATTCGCCCTCAATAATCTCATCGGTACTTTCCCCGGTAGCAAACACTGCTTCTTCCAGGGCTTCTGCCGGAGGATACTGGCTGATATCGACCTGAAACTGCCTGATGACGGAGTCGGCCGGGACAAGATGGGCAAGTTTGAATCCGGGAACGTGCTTTAACTGGTTCAGATATGGCCGGATATGTTCAGGATTCCCTTCATCCATTTCATGGGTAATGGTCATGCGCATCAATTCACTGGCCATCTGGCTCTGCAGACGAAGATCAGCGAAGTACGCCGTTTTGAATGAGTACAGCCCACCAATTGCAAACACTGCAGCGAATACGATGGTGCCGATAATAATTACGAACAGGCTCTTTGTTCTTAGCTGCATGGCTGCTCCCGGCCCCGCTGGAACTTTTCCAGTCCAGAGCAGACTATGTGTCATCGGGTGCGTATTCAACCTTCGGCTTTTTTACCGGAAAGAAACCGGTAACACGGTGATGCAGGGGTGAGTATCGCAGCCGTCTCAAACAGCGCATCAGACAGGTTAGCGGTCGGGGTCGAAGCTCCGTAGCCGGTTGGCGTTGGTGACGACGGTGACAGAAGAGGCTGCCATGGCCGCCCCTGCAATGACCGGGTTAAGCAGAATGCCGAATAGCGGGAATAGAACACCCGCCGCAACGGGAATCCCCAGCGAGTTGTAGATAAAGGCACCAAACAGATTCTGTTTGATATTACGGATCGTGGCCTTTGATATGGTAACGGCACGGATAACACCGCCCAGTGATCCGTGCATCAGTGTGATGTCAGCACTCTCAATAGCGATATCCGTGCCGGAACCCATGGCGATGCCAACATCGGCCTGTGCCAGAGCGGCAGCATCATTGATACCGTCTCCCACCATGGCGATATGCCAGCCCTCTTTTTGCAGCTGTGAAATTTTTTCATGCTTGTCCTGAGGTGAGATTCCGGCAACAACTTCATCCACCCCGATTTTATCAGCGATGGCTTTGGCTGTGTGCAGATTGTCCCCGGTTAACATAATCACCTTCAGGCCCAGAGTCTGCATCCTGGCAATGACATCGGCGCTATCGCTTCTGATGGGATCAGAGATGGCAATAATACCAAGAATTGAACCGTTTTTTGCCAGAAACAGCGATGTTTTTGCACTTTCAGCCAGTGCCCTGAACTGTTCTCCGGCTTTTGAAGAAACAGCGATGTTGTTGGCCTGCATCAGACCTTCCGTGCCCAGAAACACTTTGTGACCATCAACCGTGGCAGAAATTCCCTGACCGGTATGGGACTGGAAGCCGGTTGCCTTCAGCGGTTTGATATTGCGCTCTCCGGCCGCCGCCATAATGGCTGCTGCCAGAGGGTGCTCGGAGTGTGCTTCAACGGTGGCGGCGATTTGAAGAATCTCATCGGGCAGAAGCTGGTCAGGATTATCGGATATAATGTCGGTGACTTCCGGTTTGCCGACAGTGATGGTACCGGTTTTGTCCAGCGCAACCAGATTGATGCTGCCAACGCGTTCCAGCGCTTCACCATTGCGGATCAGGATGCCATGCTCTGCTGCCTTGCCGATGCCGACCATGATTGACATCGGTGTGGCCAGCCCCAGAGCACAGGGGCAGGCGATGATCAGCACGGTGACTGCGGTGACAAAGGCGTAATCAATACCCGGGCCTAATGCGTACCAGATCATGAATGTGGTCGCTGCAATCATGACAACGGCAGGGACGAAGATGGCGGTGACTTTGTCTACGATACGACCGATGGCGGGCTTGGTGGTCTGGGCGCGCTGCACCATATCAATGATATGAGCCAGCACTGTATCCGACCCGGTACGGCTTGCCTGAAAAACAAAGCTTCCTGTGCCGTTGATTGTGCCACCGGTAACGCTGTCGCCCGGTTTTTTCACGACCGGAAGTGATTCACCGGTCAGCATTGATTCATCAACAGTTGAACTTCCTTCTACCAGCTCACCATCCACGGGGATCTTTTCACCCGGCCTGATACGGATCATATCCCCCGGCTGCAGGGTTTCGATGGGCACGGTGCTTTCAACACCATCACGGATCAGGGTGGCTGTTACAGGCGCAAGGCTAATGAGCTTCTCAATAGCCTCGGATGTGTTACCCCGCCCTCTGGCTTCCAGTGCCTGCCCGAGGTTGATGAAGGCGATAATCAGGATGGCAGCCTCGAAATAGAAGTGGCGGGCTGATGCCATGACCAGATCGGGATAGAGAACAATCACCATGGAGTAACACCACGCAGTGCCGGTGCCCAGTGCAACCAGCGTATCCATGTTGCTGTTGCCATGCCAGATTGCCCTGATGGCCCCTGCGTAGTAGTGCCCTCCGGCAAACACCATCACCAGCAGTGTCATGATACCGACACCAATCCAGAATGGCTGACCCGCTTCGGCTGACGGCCAGAGATCAAGCCAGCCCCCAGCCATCATGACAAGGCCGAAAAGACCGGCACTGCCGGCTTTACGCATTAATGATCTGAATTTTATCTGCTCATCTTTCTGGCGGCTGGCACTATCGAGGGTTGAAAAGGGGGCGGCCTTGTAACCGGCTGCTTTAACAGCCCGGCTAAGCGCTTTGACAGCATCTTCCCCATCAATGCCGCCAACGTGTGCAGTGCGATTGGCAAGGTTGACCCGCACCTCCGTAACCCCTGCAACGCTGTTCAGGGCGGCTTCCACCTTGCCGGCGCAGCCGGCACAGTTCATACCCGTAATTTGCAGGGCGATCTCAGGCAATGGGTGCTTCATGAAGGCATTTTAGGCATAGAGCATGAAAAGACTCAATCTTTCGATTGTAATGCCTCTGTGTCCGGTGACTGATATTCCGCTTTCAGAATTGTTACATTGGCCTTGCTAACCAGCATGTTGACCCATTCATCCAGTTTCTGTTGCTGGAGAATGCTGATAATTTCATCCCGGGATTCATCAAGTGATTTCGTATATGACGGGCGCTTGCCAAGCACCTCAATGATATGCCAGCCAAACCGGGTCTTCACCGGCTTGCTTATTCCATTTGTTTTCAACGAAAAAGCCACCTTTTCAAAGGCTTCGACCATGATGCCACGTGGAAACCAGTTGAGATCACCGCCTCTGGATTTATTGCTGTCATCCAGGGAGTAGGTGGCGGCGAGGGCCTCGAACGCGCCTGTTTTCGTGCTCAGTTTTTTCTGCAGTTCCCATGCCAGTTTTTCACTGCCAACCAGAATGTGGCGGGCGTGAATCTGCTCGGGAATGGTGAAGTCATTCAGGTGATTCTTGTAGTAACCGCTGATCTTCTGCTCATTCGGGATGGGGATCTGAGAGGTCTGCCAGTTCTCAAGCGCCCTGATCAGAATCGTATTACGCGCACGGTTGATGCGGCTGAGTGTGAGGGAGTCGCTATCGAGCCCGACCTCTTCCGCCTTTCGGCTCAGAACCGCACGCCTGATAAGTACGTTCAGAATCTGACCACGGGCAATCGGGTCGGAACTGAGGTGCTGCAGAGAGCCGGGCATGGTACGCAGTTCACGGTCAATATCCGATTCGTGAAAAACAACGCCCGCAGCCCGGGCAATAACCGGGGTGGTATCGAGGGAAGTCTCGCTGATCTCCTGCTCCTGCTGGCATGAAGAGAGAAGCAGAACTGTTAGCGTTAATGGAAGCCATGTGATTTTGTCTATCATGCGGGGTAGGGTAGCGGTTCAGGGTGCTCATAAAAAGTCGGAGTATCTGTCAGGCCATGGATGGCCTGCCAAAACCAGACTGCTGTCTGATTTTGTAAGCAGGGACAAAACCCTGTTTTTGGCTTTGCATACGAGAAGAACTACATGGAAGCAGTTTTTTGGATGTAATGATTGTGGAGGGTAACATGTCACCGGTGATGATGACTGTTTTGGTGCTCTGTCTTTATCTTCTGTTCTACCGGTTTTATGCCAAAGGGTTTCTCGGGCGTAAGGTTTTTGAGCTCAACGATGATGCCGTTACACCGGCACATGAACTGCGCGATGATGTCGACTACATACCGACCAACAAATATATTCTATTCGGACATCACTATGCTTCCATTGCAGGGCTGGCACCGATGCTCGGGCCTGCCATTGCTGTGATCTGGGGCTGGATACCTGCGCTCTGCTGGGTGGTTTTCGGTACGCTGCTGATTGGTGCAGTACATGATTTCTCAGCACTTGTTCTCTCCACCCGCTACCGGGGACAGAGCGTTGGAACCATTGCCCGTGATGTGATCAGTCCGCGTACCCGGCTTCTTTTTCTGCTGGTAATCTTTTTCCTTGTTGCACTGGCGATGGGTGTTTTCGTACTGGTGATCTCCGGCCTCTTTGCGGCTCCGGATGCAGCCAATATAGCCAGGACGGCTCATCCTGAAGCGGTCTTCCCGACATACTCATTGATGCTGATCGCCATGGTGATCGGGTTTCTGGTCTATAAAAAGAACCTGCCTGTCTGGCCGCTGATTGCGGTTGGGTTCGTACTGATGCTGATCACCACATGGATCGGTCTTGAT
>JAIPJD010000119.1 GCA_021734365.1 Mariprofundaceae bacterium
TATCCTGAGTTCCGCAGTAATGAAGCCGCTACATGCTCACTAAATACTTATATAGTAATTATTAATACAGAGTTACAATTGCCATTGTTTAAAGAAGAATGTAGTATATTAATCAGTTTATTTCGTGCTGTTGTTCATAGATCTCAGTTCCTGCTTTGTATAGAACTTCTTCGCAAGATCAAGCCCGGTGAGCAAGCCGATTTTCCTGAGCAGCGGTGCACTGCAGTAATTCCTGAAAATATGATCTTTGACTTCCCCGATCTTTGCTGACTGCAGCACCTCAATGATCTGGGAGTAGGGAACCTTCCCCCCCAGCTTTTTGACTTCAAGGATCCGTATAATCAGCAGGGCAATGAAACAGGTAAGAAAATGAGCCTGTATGCTGTCTGGATTCCTGACAAACACCGGGCGAGCGGCAAGGTATGATTTGGTAAGCTTGAAGGATTCCTCAATTTTCCACAGTCCTCGGTACATCTCGATAATATCCTGATCTGAGACCTCCCGGTTCAGTTCAAAGAGACAGTCGTAGGATCTGAATCGAGCACGACCATCCCAGGGTTTCTCATGGTCACTCGTACCCACGACATTGGTCTCGATGATGTAGTAGCCGTCAAATCTCTCATCGTTGGCGATCAGCTCCTTATCAAGAAACCGTGTATGCTGGGATCGTTCAAACAGCTCCCCAGTCTTTGGGTCATAGGATTCTTTTCTGTAGTATTTATTGGCTCCATGGCCATTGAACACGCTCCCGTTACGCTCTGCCTTCAGGATAGCAGCCGCTCGGTCAATACGGGCTTTCACCAGATATTTGCGGCTGTAGAAGATAATCTGTCGCTTGTTGACCAGTACCTTCACCTTCTTTGACCCATCCTGTACCCAGGTGCTTTTCTTTGCCGGCAGCAGCCTGGATTTACACTTGAAGATGGTTATTTCCTGCTGTTCCTGCTCATCTCCCTCGAAATCCCCCAGCGTACCGGTATAATCCATCATGCGTAACTGTTCATGAAGGTCTTTGCTGTTCATCATGGCAGTTGTGCACGTGTAGCCAGTCTCATCGAGTACAAACCGTTCTGTTTCCGCATCCTGTTTACGGACGCTGCTGCTGATGATGTATCCCTGCCTGCGTGCCAGAATATTGGCGACGTTCGTTCCGCTCATCATCCCCTTGTCTGCAACATAGATCATTTTATTCAGTTTCAGCCGTTCACGCATCGTTTCTATCATCGGCAGAAAGGTGGTAACATCATTGTTGTTGCCAGGAAACAACCCGAAGTCAACCGGCAGTCCCTCGTTGTCCATGAACAGCCCAAGCTGCACGATCGGCGCAGGGCGATGCTCCTTGCTGCATCCGTATTTCCTCATCCCTTCAGAGATAACTTCACCCGTATCGTTATAGATGTCAGGGTCCGGAGAATCAATCTCCCAGAAATAATTGGTGACGTCATAGAACATCAGTGAGGTGTCCCGCTTGTAGAGTTTCTTCACACGCTCATTGAGATGGGTGATAAGATCCTGGCTGTATGCGGCAAAGAAGGGAAGGGAACGGTAGACATCGTCATCAGTGAACTCCGAGTTGCCGAGCATAAGCTTCTGCCGTTTTTCCCACGTGGCAAGCTTTGAGCCGGGGAAGAGAATCCTCCCAAAGACCAACAGCCGTAAGATGCTTTCGACATTCGCGGTAATTCCCCAGTTTTTATGTCGATTCTTGACGAATTGATCCAGCTCAAGCTCATGATAAATAGTTGAAAGAGGCAGATGCCCTAGTGATACCAGATCATCGCCGAGTGTGTCGCCTGCTTGCTGGGTATTCTGCTCCTGGGCACTGAAATGCTCGTTGAGATCTATGCTGATGGAAACATTCCGTTCTGCTTTGGCTAAAGCAGTCAGGTTTTTTGCTTCTTGCCTGAAGTGGGCGATGGGATCGTCATAGAGGGTTTTCAAGTCCGCTTCATAGCCAAGGAACTCGACTTTCTCTTTGGTCGGATTTTTGCGACCCTTTTTCCGGACACTGCGCATATAGTAGAGAGCGTTTCCTTTTTTGTTGGAAAACACTTTAAGTTCCATAGTGTGAACCTCCTGAGCACGTTCTGCATGTATATTCTACACTATACTACTATATATTGTCTACAGAAAAATGCAAAAAAATCCTTTATTTTTATTTTATATAAGATTTTATTTATTCAGTTAATTCTGGGAGACTGCGGAAAGATGGAAGATTTGATCACTGTGCTGGAAGTGCCCTTTGCAGATTGAAAAGGCTCATTGGACTCGATAATTATCTATCAATACGTGCTCTTAGTGTTGTATATCGGGGGTGGTTTCTATATACTGTAGCCACTGATTATCCATGGATGAACCAGCCTGAATGTATATGCATCGCATGTGCCGGACTGGGGCTCCAGCAAGTTTATTGATATGCATGGTGCTGTTTTTATTTACTGGAAGTATCACTAAACAAAACAACCGCAGCCTCAGTGCAGAATAGGTTTGCGGCAGGGGTCAAATACAAACCTCAGGGTATTTGCAAAAATCGACCCGGATAATAATCACAAAATTTTTTATTGTATGGAGTGTTTCATTATGAGTAACAAAAAAAAGGTTACTATCGATGGGAATTCCGCGGCCGCACATGTGGCGTATGCCTTCAGTGAAGTTGCGGCAATTTACCCCATCACCCCCTCCTCACCAATGGGTGAGTATGCAGATTCATGGGCCAGCACGGGACGGATGAACCTGTTCGGCAAAAAGGTGGATGTTGTCGAGATGCAGTCAGAGGCCGGTGCCGCTGGTGCTGTGCATGGATCGCTGAGCGGCGGCGCTTTGACGACAACCTTTACAGCCTCTCAGGGGCTGCTTCTTATGATTCCTAACATGCATAAAATTGCCGGTGAAATGCTGCCGACCGTTTTTCATGTATCCGCCCGTTCACTTGCCGCCCAGGCTCTGTCTATTTTTGGTGACCACTCTGATGTAATGTCTACCAGAAATACCGGTTTTGCAATGACTGCGGCTTCATCAATTCAGGAAACCATGGATCTGGCGCTTGTGGCGCATCTCTCTACATTGAAGACCCAGGTTCCTTTCCTCAGCTTTTTTGACGGTTTCAGAACCTCACATGAAGTACAGAAGGTCGAGGAAATTTCTTTTGAGGATATTAAAAGCCTTATTGAAGATAAGTACATTGAACAGTTCAGGGATCGTGCTATGCGCCCCGAAAAACCCTACATCAAGGTGGCTGCCCAGAATCCGGATGTATATTTCCAGGGTCGTGAAACAGTTAACTCCTACTATGATGCGGTTCCCGGTATCGTGCAGGAGTACATGAATAAAGTTGCTGAAGTTATCGGACGGCAGTATCATCTGTTTGACTATGTCGGAGATCCCGAAGCGGAAAAGATAATCATAGCCATGGGTTCCGGCTGCGACACTATCGAAAAAACTGTCGACTTTCTGACAGCCCGGGGAGAAAAAGTCGGAGCAATCAAGGTTCGTCTCTATCGGCCCTTCTCTGTTGCAGACTTTATTGCTGCCATACCCGCATCAGTTAAAAAGATTGCCGTCCTGGATCGTACAAAAGAACCTGGTTCTATCGGTGAACCCCTCTTTCTCGATACCGTAGCAGCCCTTGCTGCGGCAGGCCGGAGCAGTATTCAGGTTATTGGCGGACGTTACGGACTTTCAAGCAAGGAATTTACCCCTTCTCATGTCAAGGCAGTCTATGATCATCTTGACGGGGCAGCTTTTCATGGTTTTACCGTGGGCATCAACGATGATGTTACCCACAAATCAATATCCTTGAACGAAGTTATTGATGTGGCGCCAAAAGACCTGGTTTCCTGTATTTTCTGGGGGCTCGGCTCCGATGGAACTGTTGGCGCGAACAAGAATTCCATCAAGATTATCGGTGAGAATACCGATATGAATGCGCAAGCCTACTTTGTTTATGACTCGAAAAAGTCCGGCGGTATCACCACCTCTCACCTGCGTTTCGGGAAGAGTTCCGTGAATATGCCCTGGCTTGTCGAGCATGCCGATTTTGTGGCCTGCCACAATCCTGCCTACCTTGGCCGTTATGATATGCTTGCACCTCTTAAAAAAGGCGGCGTATTTCTTCTCAATTCAGAGATAGATTCTGCTGAAGTCTTCAACCATCTGACTAAAGAGGATCAGCAGCTCATTATCGACCGGAAGATACGATTCTTCAATATTAATGCGGTAAAGATTGCTGAAGAGGTGGGTCTTGGAGCCGCAAGAATAAACACTGTCATGCAGGCGGCCTTTTTCAAGATTTCCGGAGTGCTTCCGGAAGATCAGGCAATTGAGCTGGTCAAGAATGCCATTAAGAAGACCTTCAGCAAGAAGGGAGAATCTATTGTAAAGATGAACTGGGACGCCGTAGATGCTGCTTCCGCAGCCCTGGAAGAGGTAAAAATCCCCTCCTCGATCGGAGAGTCCTTTGTTCCTCCCAAACTTATTGCCGATGATGCCTCGGACTTTGCAAAATCCATTATTGAACCGATTATGCACCTGAAAGGTGATGATATTCCCGTTTCAAAAATGAGTTTTGACGGCACGCTGCCAACCGGAACGGCAAAGCTGGAAAAACGCGGGGTAGCACCCAGGGTACCGAAATGGGTTTCAGATAACTGTATCCAGTGCAACCAGTGTGTTCAATCTTGTCCCCATGCGGCAATTCGGGCAAAACAGATCGATCAGAAGGATCTTGAGAGTGCTCCTGAAGGATTTACCGTTCTCAAATCCAATACGAAAAATGATCGGGACCTGCAGTACCGGATCCAGGTTTATACCGAAGATTGTCAGGGATGCGGCGTCTGTGTTGAAACCTGCCCGGCTAAGGAGAAAGCGCTGGTTTTCAGTACCCTTGATATTGAGCGGGCCGATGGCCAGGTAGAAAAGGCTGCTTTCTTTGATGCCCTTGAGGATGATGTGCTTGACGGAATCTCAGAGACAACTCTCAAAGGAATGCAGTTCAAGAAGCCGCTGTTCGAGTTCTCGCGAGCCTGTGCCGGCTGCGGGGAAACACCGTATGTCAAGTTGGTAACCCAGATCTGCGGAGAGCGGATTGTTGCGGCAAATGCTACCGGCTGTTCTTCAATTTATGGTGGAACCTTTCCCACAATTCCCTACTGCACCCGTAAAGACGGTCGTGGTCCGGCATGGGGCAACTCGCTGTTTGAAGATAATGCCGAGTACGGTTTCGGTATGAGGCTTGCGATTGACAGCAGCAGAACGCTTCTCAAAGTAAAGGTTGACCGGATTCTTGAACTTGGGACCACCCCGGAACTGACCGGCGCCCTGAAAGCCAGTCTTGAGCTGTGGGATGACACCACCGAGAAGGGGATCAAGGCTCAGCGTGATGTAGCGGCGGTAATTGATGCCGCTCTGGCTTCAGCCTCCGGTGAGGCAAAAGAAGTTCTGAGTAAGATAAAAGAGCTGAAAGACTATTTTATCGACAAGAGCGTATGGATTATCGGCGGCGACGGATGGGCTTATGATATCGGGTTTGCCGGTGTTGACCATGTTGTTGCTTCGGGCAGGG
>JAIPJD010000120.1 GCA_021734365.1 Mariprofundaceae bacterium
AACAGCCGGTGAGCAGAAACAGTGCAAGATAGGAAGCTGCCACCTGCCCCCCATCCAGATTGCCAATCAGTGCAAGTGTTGCCGGATAGAAGAGCGTCAGGACGAGAAGTGCCGACACCTGCACCACGACGGCAAGAAATTTCCCGGCCACGATATCGGCAGTCCACACCGGCATCGTCGCCAGCAGTTCAAACGTGCCACTACGCTGCTCATCAGAGAGCATTCGCATGGTCATAGCGGGAATAAAGAACATCAGCAACAGCGGCATCACACTGAAATAGCCGCGCATATCAGCCTGCCCGACCAGAAAGAGATGATTGCCAAAGAAAAACCCTGCCGCAAGCAGAAATGCCGTTGCCACCACATAACCCAGCGGCGTATCCAGTGCGATGCGCCACTCTTTTCCACAGATGGCCAGCACCCTGTTGACGCGCGCGCTCATTGCCCACCTCCGGTAAGCTTGCGGAACACATCTTCCAGCGTGGCCTGCTCTGAATGCATTTCAAGAATAACAGCACCACAGGAAACAGCCGCATGAAACAGTGCCTCAGCCAATGGGTAATCGGGGTCAGGGTGGTGGATGACATAACTGTGAGGGGCGTCAATATCCCCTTGTTCAAACCCGAGCTCTTCAACACCCTCTCTTAGCAGATCAAACACCGCCTCTGATGAGGCCTTGAAAGTAACGTAAAGCACCGCCTCACCATGAGCCTGCCGTGACAGCTCCCTGGCTGTTCCCATGACCTGAAGCCGTCCCTTATCAATAATCATCATCCGGTCACAGACTGCCTCAACTTCAGGCAACACATGTGAGGAGAGAAGAACTGTCCGTTTCTCTCCAAGCCGCCTGATCAGCTTTCGAATCTCAACAATCTGATTGGGATCAAGCCCGGTTGTCGGTTCATCAAAGATCAGGCAGTCAGGAGCATGCAGCATGCTTGCGGCAAGACCGACCCGCTGCCGGAAACCCTTGGACAACTCATCAATCCGGCGACACATCACATGCTCCAGACCACATAGCATTCCCATTTCACGGATGCGGTCGGCCAGGGTGGCATCCATAAGGCCATGCATGGAGCCAATAAATTTCAGATGTGAACAGACATCAAGGTCGGAATATGAGGGTGCATTCTCCGGCAGATACCCCACCCTCCTGCGCACCTCAATGGAGTCCTGCAGAGAAACGCCATCCACAAAAGCCTCGCCTGATGAGGGGGGAAGAAAACATGTCAGCATTTTCATGGTGGTTGATTTGCCGGCACCATTCGGGCCAAGCAGGCCCATCACCTCACCCCTGCGGACATGAAAACTCAAATCCTCAACAGCAAACTGTTCACCATATTTTCGACAAAGCTGATTGGCCTGTATCATAGAGGCAGCATGGTAGAAGTGTGGACGTTCAGGTCAACAGCCCCGGAATCTCCTCGACTCCGCACATGGATGTGCGGCGAGCGACAAAAAGGCAGGAAAGCCGTTTGGACGGCTGCAAGCCGACCATAGGTCGAGGGTCATGGAAGACCCGAGTCAATATATGAGCTCGTAAGCGTAGGCGGATAAAACAGCAGGATAGCTGATTTAGAAGGGCTTTAGACCACCGAAAGGTGAGAGCCCATGGATGGGCTCGAATCACATGCGCCGCCGAAGCGACCGAAGCAACAGGCAGACAAAAAGGCTGGACTGCCGTTTGGACGGCTGCAAGCCGCCCGAAGGGTGAAGGCCATGGATGGCCAGAATCAAAGCCTTTTTGCGGATCAATAAAAGCAAAGAGGGGCGCATCTGCGCCCCTCTTTAAAATTACCAACCGGCTCCAATCAGCGATTCAGGAACAGGGCGTTGTTAATATTTTCAATACTCAGGATACCCATCTGCTTGCCGTCATCGACAACAGGGATACGGCGCAGGTTCTTCAGGCCCATAAAGGAAGCGGCCTTCAATACTGAATCATCAGAAGAGACAGTCACCGGGTTCGCCGTCATCACATCACCGACTTTTATCTTCAGCACCCTGTCGTAGTTTTCCTCCATCGCCTCAAAATCACGGGCGTGCAGTGTGTCATGGACATACTCACCCGCATCCGGATAGAGCGGCAGCATAACATCACGAACCGTTACGACTCCGATAAGATTTTCATCAGCATCTGTAACCGTAACCATTCCGATATTGTGCATAACCATCTGACAAACGGCTTCCTTCAGTGAATCATCCATTGAAACTGATACCACTTCACTGCTCATAGCCTGACTTACTTTCATAACAATTCTCCCCACGGATTATTAAATAAACGAACACATAAACTAGCATGCTCCTCCAATGTGTAAAGCGGCATCCGGCAAAGACAACCGGCAGGCTAATTAAAAAGATGGCGTAACTTGTAACCGGTACTGCCGACCAGACCCCGCTCCCTGGGCGAAACTTCATAGAGCGTACTGACACCCACACCCTTCAGTGTCAGGTTCCGTGGTGAACCAATGACAATATCATCCGAATAATCACGAATCTTTGTATGAATCAGGCCGTAGACAATCTCATCAATAAGCACCTGATTGGTCCTGGCTATTCCCTCGATCCGGGCACCTTTATCCATTGCATGACCGATATAATCCTTGGTTACTCCCGGAATCTCCTTCACATAACCGCAGGTAATACCGATCCGGCAATCCATTCTGCCTACAATTTTTTTCAGCTTTTTCCTGTCGTTATCGATGCTGCTTACCATTAACATGGATGCCAGGACCGCGTCGATAGCCGTCTCAAACACAGCCATCACCCCATCACCCAGCCGCTTTACTACCGTTCCGTTATTCCTGATCACCGCCTGCTCACAGATATCACAGAACATACGGTTACGCATGAACCCTTTGGTATGTCCCATCTCACGTTTATACTGGGTGGAGCCGACCAGGTCGGTAAACATGATACACTTGTAGTGATCCGGTGTTGTCGCAATCACCCGTGCCACATCTTCAATAATTGCATCAAGATCAAGCGGCGTGGTATCCAGCTGGTTTGCCGGCCGCGCCGCAGCCAGCTGAGGTAGAATTGAAGTCTCTCCGCTTGCAATCAGCTCAACCGTTGAATCGTTTTCAAGTGCCTTCGCAATCTCTTCAGCCTGGTTTTTGTCTCCAACAGCCGTCAGAAGGGCTGTCTGCCCGGCCGGCCTCACTTTTCGCTTTGTCATCTGAACCTCCGCCTCGTGTGAAGCGCCCCACTATCGACAGTTCCGTGGTGAATAATGTGGCCTGTCTCACATTAACAGGCGAAGGTAATCAGTCGCGGAAATTGGTGAACATCAACGGGCGGTCGGCATTCATACCCCGAACCAGCGTCATGACAGCCTGAAGATCATCTCTTTTTTTGCCGGTCACACGCACCTGATCTCCCTGAATCGCGGCCTGCACCTTCATTTTCTCTTCCTTAATCAATTTGACAATCTTTTTGGCCAGCTCGGTGCTGACTCCCTGTTTGATGGTAATGTGTTGCCGCTTGTTGCCACCGCTGGCCCCTTCCATATCGCCATATTCAAGACATTTCGCATCCAGGTTCCGCTTTACCATTTTGGCACGCAGTATCTCCGTCACTGTGTTAATCCGGTTATCGGAATCACCAAGCAGAGTAACCCCGTCATCAGCCAGTTCGATGGAGGTGTTGCTACCCTTGAAATCATAACGTGTGGTGATCTCTTTCCTCACCTGATTCACCGCGTTATCCATCTCCTGCATATCAATCTCGGATACAATATCAAAACTCGGCAATTTACTCTCCTTCGTAAAGGCTTCCTGCCTTTTACTTATATCATTCCGGCGGCGCATGTGATTCGAGCCCATCCATGGGCTCTCACCTTTCGGTGGTCTAAAGCCCTTCTAAATCAGCTATCCTGCTGCTTTATCCGCCTCCATTCACGAGCTCGCTTTGCTTGCTCGCCACCCATCCGTGGGTGGAGGGTCGTGACATCAAACAGTTACCTGTCACGCTCACTCCGCCGGGGATGGCGGGCGAATCCGGTCAGGATTCGTAAGCTTCAGGGAACCCGCGTTTTTCCTGAAGCGCTGCAAGCCAAAGGCAGGAGGCCTTTGGCGTATCTAACAAATCAAAGTGCTTCTAAACGGGCTTTAGAAGCTTTAAGCTCTTCAAGCTTCGCCCTGTTCTCATCCAGATCGGTGCGAACTTTGGCAACCACCGCTTCCGGTGCGCTACCGGCAAACTTCGGATTGGAGAGCCTGCCTTCAAGTGATGCCACATCCTTCTCAGCTCTGGCAAGATTCTTCTCAATGCGTGCCAGCTCTTCTGCGACATCAACCAGCCCGGCTAACGGTAAAAACACTGTAGCATCAGCCATCGGTGCTACCGCAGCACCCTCAACCTCGGTTCCTTCAGCCAACCACTCCAGAGACTCCAGCCGTGCCAGACTCATCAGTGTCTTTTGCTGTGACTTGAGTTCTTCCTGAACAGAGGTTGAGGCAGCAATCCGGGCCACAATCTTTTTGCCCGGCGAAACATTCATCTCACCACGGATCGAACGGATAGCGGTCACGACATCCATCACACGATTCATGCGCGATACCGCCTCGGCATCCCCGGCATACGTGCCAATCCAGTCTGCCGTCACCAGACGCTCCTCCGGACCATGCAGCTCCTGGAACAGTGCCTCGGTAATAAACGGGCAGATCGGATGCAGCAGTCGCAGCCATCCATCGAGTGCTGTCAGCATTACGGTCCGGGTCTCGCTCTTTTCCGCTTCTTCACCCTTGTAAAGGGATACTTTCGCCGCCTCCACATACCAGTCGCAGTAGATGCCCCAGATAAAGTTATAGAGTGCTCCCGCCGCCTCATTAAATCGGTACTCGGCCAGCGCCTTCTCTACTTCGCGGGCTGTGCGATCCAGTTCGGTCAATATCCAGCGATTCACATCGGATTGCGGTTTCACACCGGCATCAACCACAGCATCGCCACGGTTCATGAACACAAAGCGTGAAGCATTCCAGATCTTGTTCATGAAGTTGCGGTTGGACTCAATGCGTTTCACATCCATCTTCACATCGCGGCCGGGAGTTGCCATGTGTGCCAGGGTGAAGCGCAGAGCATCGGCGCCGTACTGGTCAATAATCTCAAGCGGGTCAATCACATTACCCTTGGACTTGGACATCTTCTGTCCCTGTGCATCGCGAATCAGGGCGTGGATATAGATATCCCTGAATGGAACCCCGTCGGTAAATTTCATGCCCATCATGATCATGCGGGCAACCCAGAAGAAGATAATATCAAAACCGGTTACCAGCACATTGGTGGGGTAGAAATCCTGCATCTCTTTGCTGCCTTCGGGCCAGCCAAGGGTGGAGAACGGCCACAGACCGGATGAGAACCAGGTATCAAGCACATCTTCATCCTGCCGGATCTGTTTAGAGCCACAGCCACCGCAATACTCCGGTATTCCGCGATCTACCGTGATGTGATCGCAATCTGCACAATACCATGCAGGAATACGGTGCCCCC
>JAIPJD010000121.1 GCA_021734365.1 Mariprofundaceae bacterium
GATCGGAGGCTCCTCTTCATTGAGCATCGATTCATACTGGCAGTACTGGCAGGCGGCTCCCGGCCTGGCAAAGAAGCCGCAACCCATGGTTGGATAGAGCATTAGCAGTCGATCATGCAGGGATGAGATACTGCCCATGCGTGCGCCGGTTCGTGTCTCTTTATGATAAAACCGGGGCGTTTCAACGAGCTCTACCCGCTCGTTTTCACCGGCGCAGTGAAGGAAGAACCCCTGCTCATCACGATGCAGTTCGTAAGTGCTGCGCTCGGTATAGGGCTGACCGACAGGAACCGTACAGAGGTGTCCGGAAGGAAGTCGGATATCAACGACCGACTCCGTAGCATTGGCCTGCGCCACCCATTTAGATGCCTGTGCAAGACCTTCAGGCAGAGCCAGACCACGACTAACTAAAGAAAGTTTAGTCCGCCCAGGGTTGGCAAAAGGATGAAGGTCCGTGGAATTCATCAGATCTGACTGCTCTTCTCCACCCGGATTTTCCACTGTGTATCTGAAATTTTCTCTTTGCTCAGAATGCTCTGCCCCTGCTCTTCAAGAGAGAGCGGTACATTCTCAATCGGCGCTCCATCATCGAGGAGCACATCAAGTTGAGAGCCAACAGGCATCGGTGAGAGCCTGATCTTGGTCTTCACAAAATTCATCGGGCATGCCACGCCGGAGAGATCCAGCAATTCCACATCCGAAGAGAGACCAACTGAAGTATCAGCCTCTGATTTTGAACCTGAATTTGAATCAGAACTATCTGCCGGCACAGCAGCAAAGCGAACTGCTGCCAGATCAAGCCATGCAGATTGAACTTCTTTGAGTTTGGTCACACCTGAAGCCGGATCGGCCAGGTCAATGCTCATCAAGGCACCCTGAACGATATTAAAGTGCTTCATTACTTCAGCATCTGAACCGGCATTCGCCATCAGCAAGCCGAACACTTCACTGTCCTCTTCGGGTGCTTCACCGAATGGCACAAGAAATGCCCGCGCCGTTGAGATAACCGAACGGCGCAGTGCTGTAAGCGCCTCAGCCCAGAACATGGCATCGCTGTGGGCACGTGCAATCAGCAGCTCATACTCCGCCTCAGAAATCAGTGCATCAGTCATGGAGAGTACCGCTCCGGCACACTCACCCTTCTTGTTGCCCTTGGTATTGAAGGCCTCATTTTCACTCCAGTCGTAAATCAGACCTTCGACTTCACCCTCTCCTGCACCAAATGGTGCAAGAATGTCATTGATGGCATCCTGCCCGATACGTGTTGCCCAATCGTGCACGGACTCTTCATGCTGACGCTGGGCCTTATAGGTGTTCAGCACGGCAATCCCCGCCTCCGGAGCATGTTTGGCCGGCACCGGATCGGTAGCAAATGCAAGCGGCTGACCACCCTTACCGGAACCACCGATATGGAGCTGATAGTGAGGTACGGCCTGAGCCTCGATCTTTTTGGCGAGGCCATGAAATCCGAGATCTGCAATATGATGGCGGGCGCACGAGTGCTGGCAGCCGGATGCCTTAACGGTCAGCCCGGAGAGCGTTGTATCCTGTTTCAGTTCAGCCATCAACGGTTGCATCGCTTCAGCCAGTCCACGGGAAGAGGTGATTCCCAGGCGGCAGGTCTCTGTACCCGGGCATGCCACGATATCGGCAATGCCGCGGGCATATTCGCTTGAGAGGCCGGCATCCTTGAGCACTGCCAATGCCGCATCAACTCTGTCTGCATCAACATCGGCAATGACCACGCCTTGCTCTGCTGTTACGCGCAGCTCCTCTGTGCCTGCTGCCCGTGCCGCACCGGCTACCGCACGGCACTGATCCGGTGTCAGGTCGCCACGGAACAGGTTGAGCAGAATAGCGTTTTTACCATTATGCTGCTCCACGATGCCATCGGCAGAGAGAGGAAGCTCACCTGTCGGAGTTCTCCAGTTTGCCTCTCTGTAGCCCGCATCACCGGCGTGTGTTTTTTCGATCACGGCACGCTGTTTTCTGTACTCTTCAATAAAGCCTTCCGCACCCAGTTTCTGAGCCACATATTTCAAACGGGCACGGGCACGGCGTTTGCGATCCGAATATTTGAAATGCATGCGCATCAGTGCTTCACCGACCAGCAACATCTCGGACTCCGGAATAAAATCCTCCAGCAGCAGCGCACTCATCGGCTGGGAAGAGAGGCCACCGGCAGCCCATACCTGAAAACCCGGCTTTCCATCTTTATTCCTGGCAACAAAGCCGATATCGTGCATTCCGGCGAGACCACAGTCGGTAGCGCATCCGGAAAAATTCACTTTAAATTTGCGTGGTAGCTGTTGTCCCAGCGGATGCCGCAAAAAATATTCGGTATAGCGGCGTGCATGCACGCTCACATCTGCATGCTCGGCCGGGCAGGCACCAGCCAGAAAACATGAAGTGACATTGCGTGTGGTATTGCCACAGGCTTCACGTGTGGTGAGACCTGCCGCGTCAAGCTTGCGCAAAAACGGCGGCACATCTTCCAGCTTCACAAAGTTGGCCTGGATATCCTGACGCGTGGTGACATGCGCAAACTTGGGCGGGTTTTCGGTCAGTGTGCCGTCAGTCGGCAGTGCGCCAGCATAAGACTCGACACAATCTGCGATCACATCCATCTGATCCGGCGTAATCACACCGCCCGGCAGCTTGACGCGCACCATCTGCACGCCTTCCTGACGCTGGCCATAAATACCCATCTGCAGACGGAATGGCGTGAAACGCTCTTCAGACATCGTGCCTGCAAGAAAGGCTTTCAGCCCCGCTTCAAACTCGTCCACATCGGATGTATGCGCAAAATCAAATACTGCCATATTCTAAAACCTCTTTTTTTACCACAGAGACGCAGAGTAAATCCTGTTATTTTTCTCGGTGTACTCTGTGCCTCTGTGGTGAGTCGCTTTAATTATGAGCCTAACTGTGACCAAGCTGCAGTTCGCATGCCTGTTCGTAGGTAACGAGATCGGTAATGGTCGCGTTCTCACCGCAGAGCGGGCAACCCGGATCCCTGCGCAACTTAAGCTTCTTCCACTCCATACGCAGCGCATCGAAGGTCATCAGCTTGCCTGAGAGAGAGTCACCAATGCCGAGCAGTTCTTTTACTGCTTCAACAGCCTGGATGGTGCCGACAGCACCGGCCAGTGCCCCCAGAATACCCGCTTCCGAACATGAAGGAACCAGACCTGCCGGTGGCGGCTCAGGGTAGAGACAGCGGTAGCAGGGCCCTCCCTTGTCGACATGCGGCTTATAGGTGGCCACCTGCCCTTCAAAACGGAACATGGCTCCGGAGATCAGTGTCTTCTTCTCGAAGTAGCATGCATCGTTGACCAGAAAACGGGTCGGAAAGTTATCGCAGCCATCAATGATCAGGTCGTATTCCCGGATGATTTCCCGAATGTTGTCTTCGGTAACAAAGTAGTTGTAGGTATTGACCTTCACGTCCGGATTGAGCGCCTGCATGGTCTCACGCGCACTCTCTACCTTCGGCATGCCGATACGATCCTGATTATGGATAATCTGGCGTTGCAGATTGGATGAATCCACCACATCTGCATCGGCAATACCGATCGTGCCGACACCGGCGGCGGCCAGATAATAGGCGACAGGCGAGCCCAGGCCTCCGGCTCCGATCATGAACACTTTGGACTCAAGCAGCCTGCTCTGGCCCTCAGCCCCCACTTCCGGCAGGATGATATGACGCGAATAGCGTTCAATCTGTTCTTCTGTAAAATCAATCATGCAAATCTAAACCTCTTTTTTTACCACGAAGACACAAAGAAAGACAAAAACAGAAAACTTTGTGTCTTTGTGCCTTTGTGGTGAAAGCTCTTAAACTTCGATGCCCTTGAATAGATCGGTGGAGATATACCGCTCTGCCATCGACGGGATAATCACTACAATGCGTTTACCTTTCATTTCAGGACGGGCAGCCACACGCAGCGCCGCAGCCACCGCAGCACCGGATGAAATTCCACCGGGAATTCCCTCTTCGTCGGAGAGTCGGCGAGCCATAGCGAAGGCTTCGTCGTTGGTTACCTGCTCAACACCATCAACGATATCGACGTTGAGATTCTTCGGAATGAAGCCTGCGCCGATACCCTGAATCTTGTGCGGACCGGGAGAGCCACCGGAGATGACAGGTGAGTCAGCAGGTTCAACAGCATATGCCTTAAACTCCGGATTGCGCTCTTTAAGCACCTCGGCGGCTCCAGTGATGGTACCTCCGGTACCGACACCGGCGACAATCGCATCAACTTTACCATCGGTATCTTTCCAGATTTCCTCAGCCGTTGTCTGGCGATGTATTTCAGGATTGGCAGGATTTTCGAACTGCTGTGGCAGAAACGCTCCCTCGGTTGAAGCAGCAATCTCCTCAGCCCTGGCAATGGCACCCTTCATACCCAGCTCGGCGGGAGTGAGTACCAGTTCAGCACCAAGCAGCTTGAGCAGCTTTCTACGCTCAAGACTCATTGATTCCGGCATGGTGAGGATACAGCGATAGCCTTTTGCACGCGCGACAAATGCCAGCGCGATACCTGTATTGCCGGAAGTGGGTTCAACAATGACACCACCCTCTTTCAGTCTGCCGTCAGCTTCGGCCGCTTCAATCATCGCCTTACCGATTCGATCTTTCACCGAATTTAGCGGATTGAAATACTCCAGCTTGGCCACGACTTCAGCACCCAGACCGGCAGTTACGCGGTTTAGTCGAACCAGCGGCGTATTACCGACTGCTTCTGCTACATTGTTATAAATCGCCATATCTATTCTCCTTTAACTCACCACAAAGGCACAAAGACACAAAGTTTTCTGATTTATTTCCTTGTTCCTCTGTGTCTCTGTGGTTAAATTCTTACGAATCATCCCTCAATCACATTCTGTTCGATGGGTTCAACATGAACGCCCTGAGAGTCCAGCCACTTCACCGATGCCTCAACCACATCCGCATCGCCTTCAATCTCCAGCCCGACCAGACCCATATGATCCTTCACCTCAGCGGTACGGATATTGGTAATCACATCGAACTCTTTCGCAAGCTTCCAGATAACCGGTTCACGAACCGTGGCCTCATCAAATGTCAGATAAACTCTTAATTTCATAATATCTCCTAGATCTATCGATGAGAGATTTTTGATCGCAGGCAAGGCGCGGAAGATTTGAAGCGCGCAGCGTATTCACAATACGTGAGCACTGGAGAATCAAACGCAACGCCACATGCGGACACAAAGACTCATCGGCCTCCGGCAATAGCTGGAACGATGGAAACCTCATCTCCATCTTTCAGTGCAGTCTTGCGGCCATCAAGAAAACGAACATCTTCATCGTTTACATAAACATTGACGAATCGGCGGATTTCGCCGGCATCATCACACAGACGCTCTTTCAGACCCGCAT
>JAIPJD010000122.1 GCA_021734365.1 Mariprofundaceae bacterium
GGGTGAAAGCCCAGATCAATCAGCCGTTTGGCAATATCGAGCGTCTTGATGCCGTGCCTGTTCTGGATTTTGTCAGTGAGCAGGCACTCATGCTTGCAGATGCCCTGAAATGGCACGTGGTAGGCCCCTTTGAGTCGAGCCAGAATGTAGTTGGCATTGAGCACCGAATCATCGGCAATCCTGTGCAGGTGATCTTTCCCGAATGCCGCAATGTAGGCGGCCGCACGCAGCAGTACGCCGACCTGACCGATGGATCCAAGAACAGGGCCGATACTGGTCGGGTCATCAGCGACGATTCTGTAGCTGCCTTCGACTTTCTCAATGCGTGGTGTTGGCATAAATGGCGCCAGTGATTCATTCATAACAACCGGACCGCCACCGGGGCCGCCGCCGCCATGCGGGGTGGAGAAGGTCTTGTGCACATTGATGTGCAGGCAGTCTATGCCCATCTCGCCCGGTTTTGCCTTGCCGACCAGAGCGTTGAGGTTGGCGCCATCGCCGTAGACAAAGCCTCCGGCTTCGTGAACGAGGCGGCATATTTCAGCAATGTCCGACTCGAACATGCCGGTAGTGTTCGGGTTGGTCATCATCAGCGCGGCGACATTGCCATCCAGATGTGCTTTAAGCTCATCCAGATCAACGCGGCCTTCAGGTGTTGATTTGATCTCAACTGTGGTCATGCCGCACAGTGCTGCCGAGGCGGGATTGGTGCCGTGGGCGGAATCAGGAACCAGTACCTTGTTGCGATGGGAGTCTCCACGCGCATCAAGGGCTGCACGAATCATCATCAGGCCTGTCCATTCCCCGTGTGCACCGGCGGCCGGTTGCAGGGTGCAGTGGGAGAAGCCGGTGATCTCACCAAGCCACTGCTGCAGTTCATGCAACAGCGCCAGTGTGCCCTGAACGGTTGTTTCCGGTTGATCCGGGTGGATATGTGCGAGGCCCGGGAGGCGTACGACCTGCTCGTTGACGCGCGGGTTGTATTTCATGGTGCATGAGCCGAGGGGATAGAAACCGGTCTCGATGTTGTGGTTCCATTGCGACAGGCGTACGAAGTGGCGTACAGCTTCCGGCTCGGAGAGGCCGGGGATGCCTGCCTCCTTATCACGGGTAAAGGCTTTCAGTTTATCAGAGAGATTCCCGACGACACCCGGCAGGTTGATACTTTCCGGTGATTCATGCGCATGCTCGAATAGCAGCGGCTCTTCATGCATCAGCCCCCGGGTGCCTGAGTAGAGTTTTTTTTTCGCCTGATCACTCATCGGGCACCTCCCAGCAGTTCCAGATAGCGGTTGATATCATCGGCCTCGACCATTTCGGTGGTAGCGACGAGCAGATGTTTCGGCTCGGCGCCTTTTTCCAGTTTCTCCAGAGGGATTCCTGCGAAGATGCTTCCGGATTCGGCACGGGTGAGGAAGTCATCACGGCTATTCCGGTCGGCGAAGCTCAACACAGTTTCGTTGTAGTGCGCCCCGTCTGCAGCCTGAACATGCGCTGGCAAGCCATTGACCAGCATTTCCAGTGCGGCAGCCGAGTGCCGGGCCACACATTTCAGGCCCGCATCACCCATCAGGGTCATGTAGGTAGCGGCAGCGGTACACATCAATCCCTGGTTGGAGCAGATGTTACTTGTCGCCTTTTCGCGGCGGATATGCTGCTCACGGGTGGAGAGGGTCAGCACAAAGCCGCGCTTGTCATTGGCATCATGTGTCATGCCGCAGACACGGCCCGGCATCTGCCGAAGCAGCTTTTGGGTGCAGGTAAAGATGCCGAGGTGCGGACCACCGAAGCCCATGGGAATGCCAAGGGCCTGACCTGAACCCACCACGATGTCGGCACCGAAGCTGCCGGGCGTACGAATCAGGCCGAAGGCACTGGCGTCTGAAAATGCAACCACCATCAGCGCACCGGTTTCGTCACATTTTTTACGGATATCGGCAAGGTCGTAAACGTTACCGTAGAAGTCGGGGTATTGAACGATAACACAGGCCGTTGTCTCGTTAATGGCAGAGATTACGCTCTCGATGTCGGTGGCAAAGCCAGCGCATGATGCAACCACGGTTTCACCGCCCAGATGTGCCAGATAGTTGCCGGTGACATTGCGGTAACGTGGATTGACGCTGCCGGCGATGACAATACGATCACGACGGGTGGCGCGGCGTGCCGTAAGCGCCGCCTCAGCTACGGCTGTGGCGGCGTCATACATTGAGGCATTGGAGATATCCATGTCGAGAAGGCGGGCTGCCATGGTCTGGTATTCGAACAGAACCTGCAGTGTGCCCTGTGCAATTTCAGGCTGATAAGGGGTGTAGGCGGTCAGGAATTCACCGCGCGAAATGATGTAATCAACCACGGCCGGAATGAAGTGGTGATAAGTTCCGCCGCCGAGGAAGTGGGTGTGGTTGCCGGCATGGCGGTTCTGCTCTGAGGCCCGTGTGAACTTGCGCACGATGCCGGCTTCAGAAAGTGCTGCGGGGAGATCCAGACTTCCTGCCTCAATGTGGAACCCGGCAGGAATATCAGTGAACAGTTCATTGATATCAGAGATGCCGATGCTCTCCAGCATGGCAGACCTGTCGGCACCGGTATGCGGTAAAAATCCCATGGCAATGTCATTCCACCACGAAGACACAGAGACACAAAGAAATTGGTTTTTTATTTCTTCGTGCCTTAGTCCCCCGTCGGGGATTTAATTCGGCCCATCCTTGGCCCTCTCGCCTTACAGGCGCGCATTGCGCGTTCAAACGGCTCCTGCCTTGTTGTCCAAGGGTCATGTCTTTGTGGTTATTCCTCTAAAAATTTGGCGTAGGCGTCTGCATCCATCAGGTGCGAAGTGTCGCCATCGGATACTTTTACTCTGGCGATCCAGCCGTCACCGTACGGATCTTCATTCACCTTTTCGGGTGCGGCTTCGAGTTCGGCATTGGACTCAATGACTTCACCGGCAATCGGTGCGTAGGCATCGGAAACGGCTTTTACCGATTCAACCACGGCAAAGGCATCACCGGCCCCGACAACACGGCCCGTTTCAGGCAGCTCAACGAAGACGATATCGCCGAGTGCTTCCTGTGCATGGTCGGTGAGGCCGAAGGTGGCGCTATCGCCATCGATGCGAACCCATTCATGGTCTTTGCTATATTTAAGGTCAGTTGGTATAGACATATTTAAACCCCTTTACCACGAAGGCTCGAAGGCACGAAGGTAAACCCATATAATCTTTCTTTACTTCGTGCCTCTGTGTCTCTGTGGTTCACTCTTCTTCCTTTCTTTCTTTCTTCTTCGTAGTTCATGCTTCTAGCGTTTAACATGACTGCGCACAAATGGCGTGGTTGTTCTCTCCACCGGAACCGCTTTGCCACGAATGTCGATGGCAAGACTGCCTGTCGCGGCATACTCGGGCCGGACATAGGCAATGGCAACCCCGCAACCTGCAAGGGGAGAGTGCATGCCAGAAGTGACCTCGCCAACCTCTTTGCCATCGGCTACGACTTTATAGTGTTCGCGCGGGATACCACGGTCGGTCAGCTTCAGGGCAACCATGCAGAGCCTGGCACCCTCGACCTTACGATTTTCGACAGCGGCACGGCCAAGGAAGTCGCCTTTGTCCAGTTTAGTGATCCACATCAGCTTCGCTTCAACCGGGGTGACACGATCACTGATCTCATGGCCGTAGAGGGCGTAACCCATCTCGGTGCGTAGCATGTCACGTGCAGCCAGTCCGATCGGTACGGCACCTGCAGCTTCGAGCTCGTTCCAGATGGTTTTCGCTGTCCCATTGGGAATATATATCTCGAATCCGTCTTCGCCGGTATAGCCGGTGCGTGAGACAATGGCATCAGCATCGCCCAGTTCGAGCTGTGCGAAACGGTAATAGCCGATACTTTCCAGATCGGTGGTGGTCAGTGGTTGCAGAAGTGCCTGCGCTTCACCTCCCTGAAGGGCCAGCAGTACGGTGTCATCGGACTCATCGGTGACAGTGACATCGAAACTGGTGGCATGTGCCTGCAGATGGGCTACATCCTTATGGCGGTTGGCGGCATTGATGCAGAGGTAATATTCAGTCTCACTGACCCTGTAGGTGGTGATGTCATCAATGAATGTGCCCTGTTCATTGAGCAGGGCGGAGTAGTGCACCTGTCCATCCACCAGCTTCGAAACATCGTTGGTGGTGACATATTGAAGAAAGCCGAGTGCATCCGGCCCTGTCACACGCACCTGTCCCATATGAGAAATATCAAACAGGCCAGCCCTGCCATCACGAACCGCCTGATACTCCTTCAAAGCTCCCATTGGATATTGAACCGGCATCTCAAAGCCGGCAAACGGCACCATCTTGCCACCCAGTCTGATGTGTTCAGAAAACAGGGGTGTCTTTGCCAGGTTACTGCCACCGCCGCTCACGTTTCATTACCGACGGCCGGCTCTCCAACATGGGTGCGGAAAGCGGCAATGGTGTTGTAGAGCAGCATGGTGATGGTCATCGGGCCAACACCGCCGGGTACGGGTGTAATCCATGATGCATGTTCGGCAGCAGTTTCAAACTCAACATCGCCTGTCAGTTTGCCATTCTCCAGCCGGTGAATACCCACATCAAGAACAATGGCCCCCTTCCTGATCCACTCGCCCTTAATAAGCCCCTGCTTGCCGGCTGCAGCCACAACAATATCCGCTCGCTCAATGTGAGATTTCAGATCTCTGCTGAACCGGTGGGTGATGGTCACGGTTGCCCCGGCCAGCAATAGCTCAAGGGCCATCGGCCGTCCGACCATGTTGGATGCACCGACAATCACCGCCTCCTGCCCATGCAGGTCAATACCGGCCTCCTCCAGCAACTTCATGCAGCCGAAGGGGGTGCAGGGCCTGAGTGCCGGAATACGGGCAGTGAGACAGCCGATATTATAGGGGTGGAAGCCATCAACATCTTTGCCGGGGTCAATGGCAATAATGATGGTTTCTGAATCAATATGCTCGGGAACAGGCAACTGAACAAGAATGCCATCAACGCGTGGATCGCTGTTGAGCTCACCGATCAGGCCCAGAATATGCTGCTGTGTGGTTTCGGCAGGCAGTTCGTGGGAGAAAGAGACGATCCCTGCCTTTTCACATGCAAGCTTCTTGTTTCTTACATAAACGTGGGATGCAGGATCATCACCGACCAGAATCACAGCCAGACCGGGAGCCCGGCCATGTCTGCTGCTCATAGCCCTGATCTCTGTCTGCATATGCTGGCGCATGCGCTCTGAAAGTGCTTTGCCATCAAGAATTTTTGCTGTTGACGTATTCATAGGGGTGCGGATTGTTGCAGGATTGGCGGCCTCGGTAAATCTTTGGCTACCACTTTATATATATAGTGCCCGATGAGTGGT
>JAIPJD010000123.1 GCA_021734365.1 Mariprofundaceae bacterium
CTGAAACGCGTTTGATAGCGGCTCTTCTCAGTCGCTCCCCGAACTCGGCATGTTCCCGTGCCGCCCCGATAATGGATTCGACCGGGAATGCTATGGCCTCCAGATCCGAATCGGCAATAACGCTGGCAATGGGAGGGCTCAAACCAATCGCTGAGATTTCACCGGCAATATCACCGGCTTCCAGTTCTCCTGCCTGTGTACCATTCATGATGGCCGAAGCTTGCCCCTTCAGCAGCAGGTAGAGAAAATAGTTGGGTTCATCCTCTTCGATCAGAAGCTCCCCGGCGTTGAAACTCATCACGCTGCTATCTGCAATCAGTTTCTCCCGTGCGTCCTGTGGAAGCGGAGCGAGGAGTGGCTGCACCTCAATGAGTGCGTTTAACTCTTTTGGAATCGGTTTGCTGACTGGCATAGGTTTCCCTCCCTGTGTGACTCTGACCTGATTGAGGCCATATTAAAACCGGAAGCTGCCTGTTCGTGAGTGTGTCAGATCACATTCCATATAATAATAAGCTCCCCGTCTTGTCGTTATGCTGTGAGCTGCGTAAGCTGTCGCGTTTTTCAAATTGAACACGGAACTGAAAGTGAGGCAAGTAAATGAAAGGCGAACTTAAATATGAAGGCAAGGGCAAACAGCTCTATGCATCTGACTCGGCTGATGAACTGATTCAGGTATTCAAGGATGATGCCACAGCATTTGATGGCATCAAACATGATGTCATTGCAGGCAAAGGGGCGTTGAACTGTGCGATCTCTTCCTTCTTCTTTGAAAAGCTTCACGAGGCCGGCATAGGCACCCACTATGTTCGTAAAGAGGGAGCGGTGGATATGCGGGTCAAAGCGCTGGATATGATCCCCGTGGAAGTGGTGGTGCGTAACGTTGCCGCCGGCTCCATCTGCAAGCGTCTCGGATTTGAAGAGGGTATGGAGCTGAAATGGCCACTGACCGAGTTTTTCTACAAGTCCGATGAACTGCATGACCCGATGATTGCCATTGAACATGCCGAACTCTTTGGCTGGGGAACCCGTGAAGAGCTGGAAGCGATGCGTGCAACTGCATTGAAGGTTAATGAAGTGATGACAAAGTTACTGGCTGATGTGGGTATCCGCCTGGTGGATTACAAGCTGGAATTCGGCAGGACTGCGGATGGTGCAATGGTGCTTGGTGATGAGATCACTCCGGATGGTTGTCGTCTGTGGGATATCGAAACCGGCCGCAAGCTGGATAAGGATGTCTTCCGCCGTGATCTGGGGGGTCTTTCCGAGGTTTATCACGAGGTGGCGAACAGGCTTGGCATCAAAATCTGATTAAGGTTAAGTTGTTTAATTGAGAAGGCCGGGCAATGCCCGGCCTTTATCGTATGAAGAGAGAGTCTTCTACCTCTTCTCTGAGTCTCTGTGGTAAGAGGCTTATAGCCCCAGGTTGTGATGAATGGCGATGGTTGCTTCGGATCTGTTCAGTGAATAGATGTGCAGGCCTTTGACACCGTTTGCAATAAGGTCGGCGCACTGCGCGGTGGCAATTTCAATACCGATCGCCTTCTGTGCATCGGCATCTTCACGATACGGGGTCATGCGCTCGCCGATGGATGCGGGAACCTTAGCGCCACACATGGCGGAGAAGCGGACAATCTGATCATAATTACCAATCGGCATGATGCCCGGAATCAACGGGACGGTAACACCCTCATTGATAGCCAGCTCACGGAAACGGTAGAAATCTTCATTGTTGAAGAAGTATTGCGTAATGACGGCATCTGCACCGCAATCCTGTTTCATCTTCAGGTAACGGATATCATCTGCAACGCCGCCTCTGGATTCCGGATGCCCCTCCGGATAAGAGGCGACGCCGATGGAGAACCCTCCGCGTTCATGGATAAAGCGGGTCAGGTCTGTGGCATGGGAGAAACCACCGGCGGTCGCTTCGAACCTGTCCATGCCTTCCGGCGCATCACCACGCAGGGCCAGAATATTTTCAATCCCGGCTGCCTTGTATTCATCGAGCAGTTCACCCAGCTGTGCCCTGGTTGAACCGACACAGGTCAGGTGTGCTACCGGGTTAAGATCAGTTTCCGCCTTGATGCGGGTGACGATACGTTTGGTGCGATCCTGTGTGGAACCGCCTGCACCATAGGTGACTGAGACATAGGCGGGACTCACCACCCGCAGCTCCTGAATACAGTTCCACAGGTTCTCTTCACCTTTGTCTGTTCTGGGCGGAAAGAATTCGCAGGAGAAGGCGATACCATCTCTTTTTAGAATATCACGAAGTTTCATGGTTTATATTTAACCTTTCAGAGCCTTGGCACGGTCACACCGGTCTGGCCCTGATACTTGCCGGCCTTGTCCTTGTATGAGGTTTCACACTCCTCATCGGATTCGAGAAAGAGGAACTGAGCCACACCTTCACCGGCATAAATCTTGGCTGGCAGTGGTGTGGTGTTGGAGAACTCGAGCGTTACGTGCCCTTCCCACTCAGGCTCCAGCGGAGTGACGTTTACAATGATACCACAGCGTGCATAGGTCGATTTGCCCAGGCAGATGGTGAGCACCTGACGTGGAATACGCATATATTCAACAGTGCGTGCCAGCGCAAATGAGTTGGGCGGGATGATGCAGACGTCAGACTTCACATCAACGAAGCTGTTGGCATCGAAATCCTTCGGGTCAACAATGGCAGAGTTGATATTGGTGAAAATCTTGAATTCATCAGAGCAGCGAACATCATATCCGTATGAGGAGAGACCATAGGAGACCATGCCGACGCCACTGTCGCTGGTTTTGACCTGTCCGTCCACGAAAGGCTCAATCATTCCATGTTCCTGCGCCATGCGGCGTATCCATTTATCGGATTTGATGGACATTATCTTCTCCATTGCGTGAAATGACTTTTATGCAGGCCATGGACGGCTTGCCAAAATCAAGCAGATCATGCCGGATTTTGTGAGCAACGCCAAATTGATTCTCGGCATCCATGCCTCGTTCTGCTTTGCAGCAGCGCCTTACAGGCGTCCAATAGAATTTTCCATGTTCTATTGTCGCGCTTTTGGTGTTGCGAACCGGGAAAACCACATGGCGGTTGTTTTCCGGATGCGAACAAGCGCGGGAGGATAGCGGCAAGGAGCCGGATCGTAAAACTGATGCTTGCATCAGGGACGCCTTGCCACTAGAAATCGCGCTCCTGACGCAATAGCGTCTTTGGGCATGGCCAGATAGCTCAGTCGGTAGAGCAGAGGACTGAAAATCCTCGTGTCCCTGGTTCGATTCCAGGTCTGGCCACCACTATTATCAGGGACTTACGGAAACGTAAGTCCTTTTTTATTGCCTGGCTCTCCATTGTTCAACTTTAAAACTGTATGACCATTCATCCTGATCCGCATCCCTTACGTTCATTTGTCTGCTGGTCTAGACTCTAAATAGAGGATGGAGAGCAGGTAAAGTTCCTCCTGGAGGAGTGATGTTATTAAGTGAAATCAGGCTTCGTGCGAAAGAGATGAATCTGAAAAATACGGCAAAGCTTCGGAAAGGTGATCTGATCCGGGCCATTCAGAGTGCGGAGGGTAATCTTCCCTGTTTTGATGAGCCGTGGAACAGTGGCTGCCGGCAATACGATTGTGTATGGAAGGATGACTGCATAAATATTCTGTAGACCACCATCCCCGTTTCAATCAACCGGTCGGAATTCCACTGATCAGTTTGCTGTAGTGCTGCCGCATTGTTTTCCAGCTCAGAAACGAGACATCCGGGGCCAGCGGTAACTTCCCTGTCTGGTAGAGTCCGGCAAGCTGCACAAGGCGGCTGGCGAGTGCTTTACTCTCTGCCTCGGCACAATCCGGAGAGGATTCGAAGCGAAACTGTTCAGGAATATATTCCCGGTAGGCCAGTCGATCCGGCACGCATGGAACAGCGCCTGCGGCTGTGGCCTCAAGAACGGCCAGCCCCTGAAAGTCGTGCAGTGCCGTGGATACCACCACATGGGATTGCTGCATGAGAGCCGTGTACTCTGCTCTGTTGTCAACATATCCCCACGTCCCGATATGGTCAGAGAGCTTGTCTTTCATTTGATCAAAAATATCCGGAGTCCTGCGAAAGCGCTGTCCCACGACATTGACTTTGAAACTGACACCCCTCTTTTTGAGTATGCAGAGTGCCGAGAAAAAACGTTCCGGGGCCTTGTCATACTCCCAGCGGTGATTCCATAAAAGTGTAAATGGCTCGCCTTTTTTCCAGCCTCCTGCTTGAAAGAGTGAATCATTCAGGGGCACCGGAAGTGTGCTGCTCTTTTGCATCAACAGGGTATCAATTCCGGATGGAACATGATCGGGCATTTTTTTCAGCAGTGATGAAACACCACCGAGAAAGGTCCGGCAGTTGTAGTCGGAGTTGAAGGCGATCCGGTCGGCTGAGACCGCTGCATAGATGGAAGTGATTTTGGGTTCGATGGAGTGGTGTTCCATGCCGCTTTCGGGGTAGGCAAACTGATTTTCATGAAAATAGAGCAGGGTTGGCACGGCTGCCAGCGAGGGCCTCATACCCTTAAGGGCTGAGAGATCGGTCATTGATGTGGCGATAATCAGGTCGAAACTCTGCTTAAATATCTCATCTTCAGAGATTGCCCATGTCAGGCTGTTGCCACGGATGCGCCAGGAGAAGTGGCGGGGCGGCAGTGTCAGCACTCTCCACTCATGTTCGGGGAAGGCTGCCACCAGCCCTTTGCGCCATTGTTGATGGCTGACTGCATCATAAGCTGACAAAAGCAGGATTTTCCTGGCGGACATCTGCAAAGTGTAGCCTCTGCACTCCCGCTTCGGTATACCTTCGCCATGTTCTGGCAATTTCTCTCCCGAAACCTTGCGGCTCTGACGCTGGCCGGCGCTGTGGTCGCCTACCTCTATCCACCACTCTTCCTGCCGTTTAAGGATTATTTCCTCTGGTGCTTTGCGGCAACAATGTTTGCTCTCGGCGTGGTACTGCACCCCGAAGAGGCCAGGGATGCGCTTTCAAGGCCGCATCAGATCGGGCTGGGGGTGTTGACGCAGTACAGCGTGATGCCGCTGCTTGGGTTTGCTGCCGCAACCATTGCGGTAGGGCAGGGGATGTCACCGGCACTGGCACTCGGCTTTGTTATTGTCGGTTGTGCACCCGGTGCCATGGCCAGTAACGTGATCAGCTATCTGGCAGGCGGTGCCGTGGCCTTCTCCATTGCGATGACC
>JAIPJD010000124.1 GCA_021734365.1 Mariprofundaceae bacterium
TGTCATATTAGTGACACATTCCTCCCCTACCTTCCACCGCAGACCAAATCTCATAGAGAGGAATATAAAAAATGAAACCGATTTTTAAAACTATTGCTGCTGCTGCAATGCTTGCCTGCGCAGCACCGGCCTTTGCCGGTGGCATTGTTGTAGCTGAAAAGGATCAGAGTAAGCTGAAGCTGGAGGCACTCTTCTATCTGAACACATATTCACAGAAGGCAGATACGTCTACCGTAGCTGGCACCACATCGACCAAGACCGTTGGTCTGCATGTTGATCGCGCATACTTTACTGCCAAGTACTACTTTAATGACGACTGGATGATGCGTTTCACCACTGACGTGGGTAACGAAGCCGCCCTGGGTAAAGACCAGAACGTCTACCTGAAGTATGCCTATGTTGAAGGCAAACTGGCTGGTGACGCTGCAGTCCTGCGTATGGGCCAGTCCCACACGCCATGGATCGACTACGAGCAGGGTCTCTGGGGCCACCGCTATGCCTCTAAGGTCATCTCTGATCAGTATAAATTTGATGACTCATCCGATCTGGGGCTTGGCCTGAAGGGCAAGCTGGCAGACGGCATGGCTCACTACTTCGTAACCGCAACCAACGGCAGTGGTTACGGTAAGGGTGTTGCTACCAACGGAATTGATTTCAACTCCCGTGTTGGCTTTGAGCCGATTGACGGCCTGACTCTGGACTTCGGTTACCGTACAGGAACCCGTGGCACCAAAACTCATGTAAATAACGTCTCAACTGCCGGTGTTAAGTCAACTCTGACTCAGATTATGGCTACCTATGGCGTGGGCAAGGATTTCCGTGTTGGCGCCAACTATCTCTCCAACAAGGATAAAGCTGATTCTGCTACAGCATCTACCACACATGGCGGCAACGTTTCCAGTGGATATGCGACCGCAGCAATTGGTGACCAGGTAAAAAGCACCGCTTACTCTCTGTGGGCATGGGGTAAATTCAACGGCAACATGGGTGCATTCGCACGCTATGAAACCCTGAATAACAAGATGGCTGGCCTGACTGATGAGAAGATTACCCGTTTTATGGGTGGCGTTGAATACAACCCAATCAAGAATGTGACCTTTGCTCTGGTTGGCGACAATTCAAAGTTAACCAATCGTGGCGGCGCAGCCGCGAACGGTCGTAAAGATACCCGCTTCGGCCTCTACTCACAGATCAAACTGTAAAAAAACATCACCTCTTGATGGATTAAAGGGACGGCTCAGGCCGTCCCTTTTTTTATTTGATAACCCCCTGTGAACAGGGTTCCGGGCACTGCTGTCCCGGATAACATAAGACGCATGTCCGGAAGGCGTTGCGCCATCGTGAGCTTCGCTGACCTGAAGTGCGATGGATATCAATACCAAATTGGCCTGTTCGTCATTCCCGCTAAAGCGGGAATCCAGTTTTTGCAACGCTTGAATGGATACCGGATCAGGTCCGGCATGACGCAATCGAACAAGTGGGCCAGCAGTGGGTTCCGGTTTAAAGCGGACAGCTCATCCATACCCGCCGCTACGGAGAACCACTCTCCCTGATATCCGTGTCATGTGCCTGTCACGCTCTGTATATATTGTTCCCACAAACATCAACCTCTTGATGGTTTAAGTTAAAGGACGGCCTCGGCCGTCCTTTTTTGCTTTCCATCGATGTATGGCCCGGGATGACGAAAGAACAACTGTCTCTTTTTAAAGGTAAAATGAATATGTCATGTGCTTGTCACAAAGCGGCCATAAAGTTCTGTCACAAATTTCAATTGGGAGATACCAACCATGAAAAAACAATATGCCATCCTTATGGCAGCATCAATTCTCGGCATGGCATTCATTGGTCAAGCCGAGGCTCGCGATCAGATCCGCATTGTCGGCTCATCAACTGTATATCCATTCTCCAGCTATGTTGCTGAAGAGCTGGGCGCTACCACAAAATTCAGGACACCTGTCGTTGAATCGACAGGTTCCGGCGGTGGCATGAAGCTCTTCTGTGCCGGCAACGGCATGGATACTCCGGATTTCACCAATGCATCGCGCCGTATGAAAGAGACCGAGTTCAAAATGTGCGCCGAAAATGGCGTCAAAGATATCACTGAAGTGGTCGTTGGTTATGACGGCATTGCGCTTGCCCAGAGCAAGGGTGCGGCTCCGATGAACCTGACTCGTCACGAAATTCTTCTCGCCGTTGCTGCAGAGGTTCCGGCTAAAGATGGCTCTCTGATGGCTAACCCATACAGGTACTGGGATGAGATCAACAGGAATCTGCCACACCGTCAGATCGTGTTCTACGGCCCGCCAACCTCTTCCGGAACCCGTGACGCTTTTGAAGAACTGACCATGAAGAATGTTGCCAAGAAACTGCCTGCTTATACCGACCTCTACAATGCTGACAAAAAGAAGAACAAAAAGTACAAAAAGTACCACGAAATTCGTCAGGACGGCGTATACGTACCATCCGGTGAGAATGACAACCTGATCGTTCAGAAGCTGGTGAAGGACAAGGATGCAATCGGTGTTTTCGGTTACAGCTACCTGGCCGAAAATATAGACCGTATCGGTGCGATCACTGTCGCGGGTATTCCTCCATCACCTGAGTCCGTTCAGGATGGCTCTTATCAGCTCTCCCGTTCGCTCTACTTCTACATCAAGAAATCTCACATCGGCAAGGTTCCAGGTATGAAAGAGTATATCAACCTCTTCACCTCCGAGCAGATGATCGGTGATAACGGCTCATGCACCGACATCGGCCTGATTGCCCTGCCAGAAGAGATGCGTGATCACTATCGTTCACAGGCAAAACATCTGACCAACCTGACTACTGGCGATTTCAAAAAGAAGTAACTCTTCCATGACAGGAGGCCGGCCGGGGAAGAACTCCGGCCGGTTTTTTTTACCCGGCAAATGGCCCTTTGCTGCCTCGATATCGCAAGGGTCAAGTTCACATCTCCCGTTTTCATATGGCGGTTAAATCGCATAGAGTCACGCAGCCTTGGAGGTAGAAAGGTACATGATGCAACATTCCGATCTCTTTTTCTGGCTGTTTGGTGGCTTGATGCCTCTGGGTGTCATTGTCTATATGGCGGCAAGAAGAAAAGCACGCAGGATTGAAGATGATGGCCAACGCCTCCACTCCCGCCCGACCTACCACGGCTGGAATTCAGTGATCTGGCTTTCACTGCCCGCATTGTTATCCGGCCTCTTTTTCAGTCTCTTCCACCTGTTCGGGATATTCACTGTTCCGGCTCCGATGATCCTGGCAACCATGGCCGGACTGGCCGGATTCGGTCTCTGGTATTCACTTGGTCATATCCAGGTGGATTTCCGGGCTCGTCAGTCGGTAGAGAGGACAACCCACTGGATTCTTATTACCGCGGCTTTTATCTCAATACTGACGACCATCGCTATCGTTCTCTCCATCGTTTTTGAGGCGGTACGCTTCTTCAGCGTGATCTCCTTCTGGGATTTTATCACCGGAACCAAATGGGAACCGGATACCGCTTTCCTGATCGGCGCCGGCCGGGGTGATGAAGGTGTGGCTCCACCGGCATTCGGATCTGTTCCAATTTTTGCCGGTACATTCATGATCACCCTGATCGCCATGTTGATAGCTGTACCAGTCGGCCTCTTCTCTGCAATTTTTATGTCCGAGTATGCATCACATGCCATGCGCGGCCGGCTTAAGCCGATGCTGGAGATCCTGGCCGGCATTCCAACCGTGGTTTACGGCTTCTTCGCAGCGATCACAGTCAGTCCGATCATTGTTCAGGTTGCCCGCGCACTGGGTCTGGAGGCGGACTATACCAATGCGCTGGCACCCGGACTGATCATGGGCGTGATGATCATCCCGTTCATGTCTTCACTCTCTGATGATGTGATCAACTCGGTACCTCAGGCACTACGTGACGGTTCACTTGCCCTGGGAACCACCAAATCCGAAACTATCCGTCACGTGGTTCTCCCGGCAGCTCTTCCTGGTATTGTATCCGCCTTTCTGTTGGCTGTATCACGTGCCATTGGTGAGACAATGATTGTCGTAATGGCTGCAGGGCTCCGCCCCAACCTCACAGCCAACCCACTTGAGGCGGTCACAACGGTAACGGTAAAAATTGTTGAGGCGCTGACTGGTGACCAGGAGTTCGATTCCGCCTTTACCCAGTCGGCATTTGCCCTCGGCCTGGTGTTGCTGGTTATCACTTTGGCTCTCAATGTCGTCTCCATTATCGTCGTACGGAAATTCAAGCAGAGGTACGAATAAGATGCGCTTCTCAGCTGACAAAGCCAACGAACAGACAAAAAAGCGTATCAGAGCTGACAAACGCTTTAAATTATACGGGCTTGCTGCACTCAGTTTTGCGCTGACCTTCTTACTCTTCTTCTTTACAGATATTATCATTAAAGGGCTTCCCGCTTTTCAACAGGCTGAGATTCAGGTCAATGTTCACTACAGTGAGAAGACGATCCGGAACTACAACTATGCTGTTGATCAAAAGTATAAGCTGCTGGTCAGTAAGGCATGGCTTCGTCTTGTTCCCAACCAGATTGAAGCCGACCCATCTCTGCTTGGTCAGGATCGTGTTGAGTGGGTACTGGCTGAGAACGGAGTCGATCAGTATCTGAAAGGTCACGATGGCCACAGGCTATCAGGAAAATATCAGCGTATCGTTGATCAGATGAAGGAGGAGGGGAAAGTTCGCCTCACCTTCAACACAGGTTTCTTCTCAAAAGGCGACTCCAAACTTCCCGAGAACGCCGGCATTCTGGCCTCTGCGATCGGTTCTGTGCTGGTACTGCTGCTGACCATGACATTTGCTGTGCCGGTCGGTGTACTTACGGCAATCTATCTGGAGGAGTTTGCTCCGGACAACCGCTTTACCCAGTTGATTGAGGTCAACATCAACAATCTGGCCGCCATCCCTTCCATTCTCTACGGCCTGTTAGGCCTTGCTATCTTCATCAATTTCATGGGAGTGCCGCGACCTTCGGCAGTGGTCGGTGGCCTGACACTGGCTTTGATGACACTGCCGATCATCATCATTGCCACTCGTGCTGCTCTTCGGGCGGTACCGGTCTCTATTCGTGAACCCGCCTATGGAGTCGGTGCCTCCGGTTTCCAAACCGTCTGGCACCACGTGCTGCCACTGGCTCTGCCGGGCATCCTGACCGGCTCGATTATCGGTCTGGCACAGGCAAT
>JAIPJD010000125.1 GCA_021734365.1 Mariprofundaceae bacterium
ATGTGAGCGGGCCAGAGCCGCTTATTGCTTTTTACGGGTTCTTTGTTCTGGGTCCATTGGCTGCCTTTGCCAAGCTCCTCATATTGCTGGCCACCCTGTTTGGCATTGTACTCTCCCTGGATTACATGAAAGAAGAGGCCAACATGGGTGAATACTATTCACTGATGCTGTTTGCGCTGCTTGGTATGATGCTGATGGCTTCAGCCACCAACTTTGTGATCATGTATCTTGGTCTTGAGCTGATGGCCCTCTCTGTCTATGTTCTGGTTGGTTATCAGCGCAATGTGCTGCGTTCATCTGAAGCCGCACTGAAATATTTTATTCTTGGCTCTCTCTCATCCGGCATGCTGCTCTACGGTATCAGCTTCCTCTACGGCGTTACCGCCAGTTTTGACTTCGTTCAGATTGGCACAGCCATAACCGCAGGTTCATCTGATGCCAGGACAGCAACACTGGTTGGTATGATCTTCCTTCTGGCCGGTATGGCATTCAAGGTTTCAGTCGCTCCATTCCATATGTGGACACCCGATGCCTATGAGGGCGCCCCGACACCGGTTACCGCATTCATGTCGGTTGCCCCCAAGGTGGCCGGTTTTGTGGTGATGATGCGTGTTCTGGTAGATGCGCTGCCAGCGGTGCAACATGAATATACGTTGATGTTTACAGGCATGGCCGTGCTTACCCTTGCCGTTGGTAATGTCGCAGCGATAGCACAGCGTAATATTAAACGCATGCTGGCATATTCGACGGTCGGGCATGTGGGTTTTGTACTGCTCGGCCTGATTGCGGCCACTCCGGATGGCTATGCCGGTGTGCTGATCTATATGACGATCTACCTGTTTATGACCATGGGTGCATTCGCCATTATTATTCTGATGCGCCGTGATGGTATTCAGGGTGAATTGCTTGATGATTTTGCCGGTATGTCCAAAGTTCGTCCCGGCTACGCCCTGGCGATGGGCCTGATGATGTTCTCACTGGCCGGAATTCCATTTCTGGGCGGCTTCTGGGCCAAGTTTGCAGTGATTGCAGCGGTGATTGATGCAGGCCACCTCTATCTTGGTCTGATTGCGATCCTTTTCTCTGCTGTTGGTGCCTTCTATTACATCAGAGTGGTTAAATATATCTACTTTGATGAAGAGCGGGTTGCATTCAACTTCAGTGAGAACCGCCTGATTCAGGTGGCTGTGGCAGTTACATCAATTACTGTTGTTGTGATTGGTGTCTATCCGGCACCTGTCATGGAGATTTGCAAGTCTGCACTGGCCGGATTTATCTAAGCGCGTAGCAGTTTTAATGTTAAAAAATGGCTACTCTGGCGGGTCAGAGTGTCTGATCTGTTATTTATACTTGAATTATATTGGCTGCGAATGTATAAATCGCGCCCTTTGAAAATACAGGAGCAGAAAAGTGAAAGCCGAGATTCATCCTGAATACATCGCTGCTAAAGTTACATGTTCATGCGGCAACACATTTGAGACACGTTCTACCGTTGGCGATCTGAAAGTTGAAATATGTTCTGCATGCCACCCGTTTTATACCGGCAAACAGAAGATCATGGATACTGAAGGCCGCGTTGAGCGCTTCTACAAGAAATACGGCAAGCCTGCTAAGGCTGCGTAAGCAATACTGGAGAGTACGGACATGTATGCAGTAATTAAGACTGGCGGCAAACAGTACCGTGTGCAGGAAGGCGACCTTCTGCGCATTGAGAAGCTTAATGCCGAGGTTGGCAAGAAAGTAACCTTTGATAACGTACTGATGCTTGGCGAAGGTGCGGACCTCAAGGTTGGCACAGATGTGGCAAAGGCAATGGTATCTGCTGTGGTCACTGATGCGGGACGCGACAAGAAGGTTGTTGTCTTCAAGAAACGCCGCCGTAAAAATTATCGTCTGACCCAGGGACATCGTCAGGATTACACACAGGTTCAAATCACTGAGGTTGCGGCCACAGGTGGAGCAACCGGAAAGGCAGCAACGAAAAAAGCTGCGGCTAAGCCCAAGGCGGAAGCCAAGGCAGCACCGAAAAAAGCTGCGGCCAAGCCTAAGGCGGAAGCCAAGGCAGCACCAAAAAAAGCTGCGGCCAAGCCTAAGGCGGAAGCCAAGGCAGCACCAAAAAAAGCTGCGGCCAAGCCTAAAAAGGCCGCTGCCAAAGTGAAAAAGGCAGGCGAGGAGTAAACCATGGCACATAAAAAAGCAGGCGGCTCTTCCAATAATGGACGCGATTCGAATTCCAAACGCCTTGGCGTGAAGAAGTATGGCGGTGAAGCTGTCACTGCCGGAAATATTCTGGTTCGTCAGCGTGGCACAAAGATTCGTCCGGGTGACAATGTAGGTTGCGGCAAGGATTATACCCTTTTTGCATTGATTGATGGAAAGGTTGAGTACTATAAACGCGCAGGCCGTACAACGGTTCGTGTTGCCAGCTGAATCAGTCCGTTAATGATAGTTCTTCAAGAGGGTGCTTTTCTAGCACCCTCTTTTCGTTTCCGCTGTCCGGTTCGCTCCAGACCGGGTTGCGGCAGGTGAGGGTTGGTATACTTTGATATGGAAGATGGCAGGGACAGGTTAATCCACGATGCGATTTATTGACGAAGTGAAAATTGAGGTCAAGGCCGGTAACGGTGGCCCCGGCTGTTCATCAATGCGCCGCGAAAAGTATATCCCCAGGGGTGGCCCCGACGGCGGTGACGGGGGCCGTGGCGGGCATGTGATTCTTGTTGCCAGCCATGAGAAGAATACGTTGCAGGAGCTCTATCTTCGCAAACGGATTATTGCCAGGAACGGGCATTCGGGCAAAGGCAAGAAGATGCATGGCCGTATGGGTGAGGATGTCTATGTTAAGGTACCACTGGGCACGGTCGTTAAGGATGAGCATGGCGAAATACTGTTCGATCTTACCCGGGATGGCCAGCAGGCTTTTCTTGCGAAGGGTGGTATGGGCGGCCTTGGGAATCCGCATTTTGTAACCAGCACCAATCGTGCACCACGGTATGCACAGCCCGGCATTGAGGGTGAGTCCGGCATACGTTTTCTTGAGCTTAAATCGATGGCGGATGTCGGTCTTGTGGGGCTTCCGAATGCGGGCAAATCAACCCTGATTTCTCATGTTTCAAACGCCAGGCCCAAAATTGCGGATTATCCGTTTACGACAGTTGCTCCTGCATTAGGGCAGGTATTTATGGATGATGGCGATGGCTTTGTTATGGCTGATATCCCCGGTCTTATCGAGGGTGCTCACGAAGGCAAAGGGCTCGGCCATCGCTTCCTGAAACATATTGAACGCACGCGGGTGCTGTTGCATCTGGTGGATGTGGCTCACCCTGAAGGGATATCGATTACCGATCAGTTCAACGAGATCGAGGCCGAACTGAAAGGGTATGGGGAGAGCGTGTTTAATAAGCCCCGCCTGCTGGTTCTTAATAAAATGGATGCAGTTCAGGATGAAGATCGTGAGCCTCTGCTGGAAGAAGCTGCGAAACTGGGATTAACCTATTATACTGTTTCGGCCGTAACCGGCGAAGGAATCCAGCAGTTGCTAAGAGATCTGTATGATCAGGTACGGGCAGTACATGCTGAGGAATTTGTTGAAGAGACCGCAGAAGATAGTCTGGAGGAGTGTGAAGATGTCGCAGACGGAATGGATGAAGACGGGTGATTCAATCTCGATCTGATCTCAGACGCAGCCGGCGGATAGTCGTCAAGGTTGGCAGTTCGCTTTTAACGGATGCGAATGACGGCCTTCGTATGTCTGCTGTAGAACGCATTGTATCAGGAATCGTAACACTTCGGCAGCGCGGCATAGAGGTTTGTCTGGTCACTTCCGGCGCGGTTGCCGTGGGTCGGGTGCAGATGCAGTGGATGGGAAAACACCTCTCCGTGCACGAAAAACAGGCCGCTGCTGCAATCGGGCAACCCCTGCTGATGCATGCCTATAAGCAGGCATTTGAAAAACATGGAGTTCAGGTGGCACAGCTGCTGCTGACAAAAGATGACTTAAGACATCGCCGCCGTTATCTCAATGCAAGCAATACCAGTGAGACTCTCTTTACTGCAGGCGTAGTACCAATCGTGAATGAGAACGATACGGTAGTTGTAGAGGAGATTAAGTTTGGTGATAACGACACACTGGGCGCACTTGTCAGTCTGCTTATTGATGCGGACATGATGGTAATGATGACCGATGTGGATGGATTGTTCAGTGAAGACCCCGCCATCAATGCCGGTGCCGAGCGACTCTCGACCATTGAATCATTCACGACAGAGATTATGAAGATGGCGGATGATGCCGGCAGCACATTCGGCACGGGTGGCATGGTGAGCAAGCTGAAGGCTGCCCGCATTGCAACCCGGGGCGGCGTCACTGCAGCTATTGTGAATGGTCACGATGACAATATTCTGGCTGAGCTTATACAGGGCAGTGATGTGGGTTCGCTCTTTCTGTGTGGTGCTGACAGGCAGTCCAGACGTCAGCACTGGATTATGGATGTTCTGCATCCGGCAGGGAAAATCCATGTGGATGAAGGTGCTGCCAGGGCTATCATCAAAGGTGGGGGCAGCCTTTTGCCAATCGGCATGACCGCTGTTGAAGGGCTGTTTGATAAGGGCGAATGTGTTGAAATATGCACGCCTGATGGTGTGATAGCTCGGGGCCTGTGCAACTATAATGTTGATGAGATGCGTAAACTGATCGGTATCAGTAGCGAGAAGATCGAAGAGGTGCTGGGGTTTGTAGATTTCACCTCGGTCATTCATCGTGATAATCTGGTTCTGATAGAGTCAGATGGCAGTGATTCCGGATGAGAATTGGAACAGGTGGAGAGACATATGAGTAGTGATGCGCTGGATATCATGAACACACTTGGCGAGCAGGCCAGGCGTGCTGCAAAAACCATGCGTATGGTCGATACAAAATCGAAAAACCATGCGCTGGAGCTTGCTGCGGCCATACTTCGACGGGAAATGGTCGAGGTTCTTGCGGCCAACGCGCTTGATATGAAGGCTGCAGACAAGAGCGGGCTTGATGCCGCATTGAAAGATCGCCTCGCGCTCAATGCTGACCGTGTGGAGGCCATGGCTGAGGGGCTGGAACAGGTTGCGGCCCTGCCTGATCCTGTTGGCGCCATTCGTGATCTGGTCTACAGACCCTCCGGTATTCAGGTAGGACACATGCGGGTCCCTCTTGGCGTGATT
>JAIPJD010000126.1 GCA_021734365.1 Mariprofundaceae bacterium
AGTGACACCTTTTCGCTGATCATTGATCGTAACGGTGTGGTCAATCTGCCTGATGTCGGTGAGATCAGCCTCTCCCGGCTGACCTTCAATCAGGCCCGGGCTCTGCTGGCGGAGCAGATCGGCGGCAAAATGATTGGCGTCACCACCTCGATTACCATGGGGCGTCTGCGCTCCATCCGCGTCTTTGTGCTCGGTGATGTGCGCAATCCGGGCTCCTATCTGGTGAGCAGCCTCTCCACCATTTCGCACGCCCTGTTTGTTTCCGGCGGTGTAAGTAAAAACGGAAGCCTGCGCCATGTGCAGCTGAAACGCAGTGGAAAAAAGGTTGCCGAGCTTGATATTTATGATTTTCTGCTGCAGGGCGACAGCCGTAATGATGAGCGTCTTCTGCCCGGGGATGTGGTCTTCGTTCCTCCCGTTGGTGAACTGGTGGCCATTGCCGGCGAGGTGGTGCGACCTGCCATCTACGAGCGCAAAAAAGAGCAGAGTGTTGGGGATATCATTGAACTTTCCGGCGGCCTGCTGCCGGCAGCTGATAAGACCCGGGGACAGATCGACCGTATGCTGGCCTCCGGTGGTCGCCGCACCATCGGTTTTGAACTGACAGAGAAGGGGCTGAAGGCAAAGGTCAAAAATGGCGACATTCTGCAGATCCACACCCTGCCCGATGTAAAAGATGATTATGTGATCCTCTCCGGGGCTGTGAAGCGGCCGGGGCGCTATGGTTACAGGTCCGGCATGCATCTCTCCGATCTGATTGCATCACATGCCGACTTTCTTCCTCAGGCCTATCTGAAAAAGGCCGAGGTGACGCACTACACTGTAGAGGGTGGTGAGATCCGCAGAACCAGCCGCAGTGAATTCAGCATAGAGGAGTTTCTCGACTCGGGGAAAGATGTTGAGTTGCGCCCCTATGACGAAATCGTCATCCGCTCGGTACCGGAGTGGAGCGAATCGATACGTGTAGAGATTCGCGGAGAGGTACTGTTTCCGGGCACTTATCCCGTGGCCAAGGGCGAAACACTCACTTCCCTGATCGAACGGGCCGGCGGTTACTCTGAAGATGCTTATCTGCCGGGCGCTGTTTTTTCCCGGCAATCCATTCGTGAGCAGCAGCAGCGTGAGCAGGCGGCCATGACTGCCCAGATTGAACAGGAGATCGCCTTCATGGAGACGCGTGCAAGCGGTATCCGTGATCCGGGTCTGCTGGCCAGCAGGCAGAAGAGTATTGCTGCGGCAAAGCAGTTGCTGGAGAAGATGAAGCAGATCAGGCCGATCGGACGACTGGTGGTCGAACTGGACACTCTGGAGGTGATGAAGGATTCCGAGTTCGATCTTGTGTTAAGAGATGGTGATGCGATCTACCTGCCGGCCAAACCGGGCGAGGTACTGGTGATCGGTCAGGTCTACAATACCACCGCACTTCTGTATAACAGCAGGCTGAACCGGAATGACTATATCGACATGGCCGGCGGCCCCACCCGCATGGCCGATGAGTCAGCCATTTACGTCGTCAGAGCCAGTGGACGTGTTGAAGCCGGCAGACGATTCGGTAACAAAAAGGTTCTGCCGGGAGATACCATTGTAGTTCCGGAAGATCTGGAGCAGCTCAACCTGCTGGATAGCGCACTCGACTGGTCGAAGGTGCTGATGAATGTCGGTATTGGCATCGCCTCGATGAAGACGCTGGGAATTCTGTGATGGAACTTGAGCAACGAGCAACGAGTGATCAGTGACGAGTGCTGAGCAACGAGCAACGAGCAACGAGTGCTGAGTAATGAGTGCTGAGTAATGAGTGCTGAGGAGCGAGAGTTGAGTAGCGAGGAGCGAGGGAATGTTCGCTGTTTTAAGGATTTGGTTGCATGGCAAAAGTCACGAGAGCTGAATCGCGAAATTTACACGCTTACAGGCAAAGGCGCGTTCGCAAATGATTTTGGACTTCGTGACCAGATTCGCAGGGCATCGGTTTCAATCTCTTCCAATATTGCTGAAGGGTTTGATCGCTCATCAAGGGCAGAGTTTCATCGATTTGTCGTTATTGCCAAAGCCTCATGCGCCGAGGTTCAATCCCAGCTATATCTTGCCCTTGATGTCGGTTACCTGGCCCATAAAGAGTTCGAAGCGTTAATGGACAGAGCCAAAGAGGTAGCAAGAATTTTAGGCGGGTTGAGAAAGTCGCTAAAGAGTGAGGGGAAAAATGAGTGACGAGAAACGAGAAACCAGTGACGAGAAACGAGGAGCGAGCAACGAGCAACGAGTGACTAGTGACGAGAAACGAGCAACGAGCAACGAGTCTCCCTCTCAGTCCTCAGCCCCCGGCCCTCAGTCCGGTTCTTCCCAGCCCTGCCTTTATCCTCATTGCTCAGCACTCGCTGCTCAGTCCTATCTTCAGGAAGATGAAATCGACCTGCTTGAATATTGGCGGGTGATCTGGGGTGCGAGGAAGCTGATTCTGTCGATCACCTTTGCAGTGGCTCTGCTTGCTGCAGGTGTCAGCCTGCTGATGCCGAATATCTACCGCGCCGAGGTGCTGCTGGCGCCGGTCAAGGCCGGCGGGCTGGCCTCGGCATTGGGTGGATTAGGTGGCCTTGCTTCGATGGCTGGAATCTCCATCGGTGGCGGCGGCAATGTCGAGGAGAATCTCGCCGTGCTGAAATCGCGCGAATTCCTGTGGAAGTTCATCAACGACCAGAAGCTGATGCCGATCCTGTTTGAGGATGCGTGGGATAGTGAAAAGAAGGCCTGGATGAAGAGTGATCCGAAAGAGCAGCCAAACCTGTGGGATGCCTATCGAATATTTACCGAAGGCGGCCTGCTCAGCGTATCGACGGACAAGGATTCCGGGCTGGTGCACGTGGGGGTGGAGTGGCGTGATGCGAAGCTGGCAGCCGACTGGGCCAATGCACTTGTCGCCCGGCTGAATGAGTATCTGCGCCGGCAGGCCATTGCACGCAGCAACTCGAGCCTGAAATACCTCAGGGATGAGTTGATGCACACGCAGATCGAAGATATGCGGCAGGCGCTGTTTGAGCTGATTACGCGGGAGCAGAGCAAGGCGATGCTGGCCAATACGCAGAAGGAGTTCGCCTTTCAGGTACTCGATGCGGCTGCAGAGCCCGACAGAAAGGCGAAACCGAAACGCAGTCTGATTGTAATCCTTGCAGCCTTTATCACAGGCTTTCTGGCAGTTATTTTTGTGCTGATCAGGGAAGGGATAAATCGCCGGGGTGATGAGGCGGAAGGTAAAGGGCAGCAGAGCTGATGCCCGCAGGCGCCATCGGATGTTCCCGCATAATAGGCGATACCCTTCTGCAGGAAAAATATCAGGGTATAGCCAGCTCAGCTGTTGTCATTTGGGTCGGGGATTCGCAAAACGGTGAAGTGGCATCTGAGTCTTGAGGATGGTAGCTTTGCAGCATGAGGTGTTGGAATAGAATCTTGAGAATATCAATTGTTTTTTTCATAAAGCGACAACAAACAAGGCGTGTGATCCTGTAAGGGGCATATATGTACAAAACGGATATTGAACCTCTCCTGTCAGACCTGGTGGAAAAAATATGTCAGGCCGGTTCTCCCGAGAAAATTATTCTGTTTGGCTCGAGGGCGCGGGGAGATGCCGGGGCGGATAGCGATATTGATTTGCTTGTCGTCGAATCTTCAAGTTTACCAAGGTATAAAAGGCCTGCCCGTTATCGAAAGGCTGTTGCAGGATTGTGTGTGGCCAAGGATATTATTGTCTGGTCCCCTGAAGAAATAGATGAGTGGAAGGGTGTTTCAAATGCATTCATCACAACCATCCTGCGTGAGGGGCGCGTGCTTTATGAAGCATAAGGAAGATTTGGCAAAAGGCTGGTTGCTGAAAGGTGATAGTGATCTTGCCAATGCAAAACTGACGGTTAGTGGTGCGGGCCCTTATGACACAGCCTGTTTTCATGCACAGCAGGCCGCTGAAAAATATCTGAAAGCTCTCCTGGCATTTCATGGGTCCGAGATACCTCGCACACATGATCTCGAAGAACTTCAGCTTCTTTGCATCGAATTTATTCCGCATGTTGGTTTTCGGAACCTGGCGCTGGAGGAGTTATCTGATTATGCAGTTTCTGTTCGTTATGACTTCGAATTTTGGCCTGACGTGAAGACGTCTGAAGAAGCAGTCGAGATGGCAGAGAAGGTGCGTTTGTTTGTTTTGGCGGGGATGGGGGCATGAATGTGCAATTTGACCCCCTACAATCGGTTTCGATCATCTGCTGTGCGTCTGGTTTTATACCTGCGAGTTGCCGGACACGACGATCAACCGCTCAAATAACCATGGGCCGTTCCAGCCAAACGGCGTTTGTCGCAGGCTTCCTTGCGGTTGCCTTTGTGCTGGTCATGGAGGGGATACGGCAGAGGAGAGATGCGGATGTCTGATCAACATTCCGGCTCAGCGTGTGTTGAGCGGCTTCAGCATTTTATGAATCTGCAAACAGGAATCAGGCAGGCCATACTGTTCGGGTCGCTTGCAGGAAACCGTTCCCGGGCTGGCAGTGATGTTGATATCGCTATCCAGCTGGATCATGTAATGAATGTGCAGGAAAAAGAGAGGCTGATTGAAGAGATTGCTGCAATAACGGGAAGATCTGTAGATCTGGTTGATTTGATGACAGCGGGTGAGCCTTTGCTGGGGCAGATTCTTCAATATGGCAAACGCCTTGCCGGTGACAACTCGGCATACGCATCGTTATTAAGCAGGCACCTGCTGGATCAGGCTGATTTTTATCCATACAGGCAGCGGCTCCTTGAGCAACGGAGGCAGGCATGGATCGGACTTTGATTGAAGAGAAGCTGGAGTTATTGCGGCGCTGTCTGAGGCGCGTTGAGGAAAAATGCCCGCATAGTGTTGTTGATCTTGCGCAAAATCAGGACCTGCAGGATATTATTACACTGAATCTTACAAGAGCGGTTCAGCTTAGCGTTGATATCGCTGCACACTGGATTGCGGATATGGAGAATATACCTGCGCCGGTGACGATGGGTGGAATGTTCGAGGCCCTGGCCCGGCATGGACTTATCAGTCAAACGCTTGCTGACCGAATGATAAAATCAGTCGGGTTTCGTAATATCGCTGTCCATAACTATGAAGTGATA
>JAIPJD010000127.1 GCA_021734365.1 Mariprofundaceae bacterium
TGGTCACGATACTACAGGTTCCGGATGATGCAGACTGGAAAAGCCTGCGGCTGAAAAATGTGCGGGTAAGTCAGGAGTTGATGCTCTCGCCCATGGTTTATGATCTTAAGGAAGCAGCAGGGCATCAGGCCGATATTCTCGAGCAGTGCACGCAGCTCTTTGATGAAAACAGGCTCTCTGTTTTTGTGTCGGATGTTCTGCCATTGGAAGATGCGGCCAGGGCACACAGTATGGTCGAGGCCGGAGGAACAACCGGTAAGATTGTTCTGGATACATCCGGGGAGCTGTCCGGAGATGAGAGGGAGTGAGTCATGCCGATTTATGAGTTTCAGTGCAGGCAGTGTGACACCCGGTTTGAAACACTGGTCAGAATTTCCGATGTTCCGGCCTGCCCACAGTGCCACAGCGAGGAGCTGCAGAAACTGATCTCCGCCCATGCTATCGGTAGTGGAGCCCCGGATACTCCATGCGGTTCTGCGCCATGCTCTCCGATACCGGCATGTGGCATGGGCGGCTGTGGTTCCGGTTAAACAGTTGCGATCATTGTGGCACGGCGGGGTGCCGGATAGCCCTCGATGGTTCTGGAGCGATCATCCGGATCAAGAAAGTCGGGCAGTGATTCAAACTGCATCCATTCGGTTGCGCGCTGCTCATCCACGCTGGTTGTGTTCACATCCACACAACGGATGTTCGTGAAGCCCGCCCGTTTCAGCCATGTTTCAAGCATTTTTACAGATGGAATAAACCAGACGTTGCGCATCTTGGCGTAGCGTCCGTCAGGAATAAGGCAGGTGTTCCTGTCTCCTTCAACGACCAGTGTCTCCAGAACCAGCTCACCACCGGGGCGAAGCAGCTCTTTGAGCTGAATCAGGTGATCCAGTGGTGAACGGCGGTGATAGAGAATGCCCATTGAGAAGACGGAGTCGAAGCAGGCCATGCCGGTCGGCATATCATCAATGCCGACGGGAATAATAAAGGCGTTCGCATCAGGGAGGTAGCGCTTCACGGTGGCAAAGTGGAGCGAGAAGAGGGGGGTAGGGTCGATACCGATCACAAGACCGGCATCTGCTCCCAGCATGCGCCACATGTGGTAACCGGAGCCGCAGCCGACATCGAGAATTGTGCGGCCATCAAGCGGAGCCATATGATCTTTGATACGGTTCCATTTCCAGTCCGAGTGCCATTCGGTATCGATATGCACGCCGAAGATATCAAACGGCCCTTTACGCCACGGATGCATCTTTTTTAACACTGTTTTGATCTCGTCGGGAGAGAGTTCAGTATCATCCACAGTTCCGATGCGGATGGAGTCACTGTTCAGGTCGACAGAGGAGGGGGGAACATCAGGCAGGTTCAACAGTCCGCTACTCCAGCGCGGCAGGTCGCCGTGCCTGAGAATCTTTTTCCAACCCTGTTCATTGAGTGCCATCAGTTCATCCGAGTAGCCGGAAAGTGGAGAGTTGCCAATTGAGGAAACAAGCCGTTTTTCTTCATTTTCTTTATACTTTTGCATTAAAATAGTTATTTAATGGCAATTATTGATGCAAAATTGAAACACTGAAACCAGGTGTTGGAACTGAAAAAGCCAGCCTGTTTCAGTCGTTCGTGATGTGCACTCAGAGTTTCAGGAATCAGAACATTCTCCAGTGCTGTACGCTTGCGACTGATTTCAAGATCCGAGTAACCCTGTGCGCGCTTAAATGCTTCATGCAGTTCGGTCTGGCGCCGGTTCTCATCGGCATCGTCAAAGGCGATCTTTTCGGAGAGAATCAGTACACCTCCGGGCCTGAGGCCATGATAGATTTTTTCCAGAAGAGTGAGCCGTTTCTCTTTGGGTACGAATTGCAGCACAAAATTGAGAACAACAACCGATCCGTTGTCGATTTCTGTATCAAGGATGTCCTGACAGAGAACTGTTACAGGCTCATCTTTCAGCGCCTCTCTACAACGCTCTACCATGGCAGGCGAGTTGTCCACACCGATAATATTGCAGTTATGACCTCTGTAGCCATGGGATTTAACTCCGCGAGCAAGGGCCATCGTTGCAGCGCCGAGAGAGCAACCAAGATCGTAAAGGTTGGAGCCCTCCTGAGCGTACTGATGAGAGAGTAGTTCAACCATCTGAAGTGCCTGTTCGTAACCGGGAACAGATCGACTGATCATATCGGTAAAGACCGATGCCACCCTGTCATCAAAGGTGAATCCATTGGCGTGAATGTCAGAGGTATAGATTGCGTCTCGATCCATTGGCGAAACCTGAATGAAAATGAGTAGGGGGGAAACAGGTTAAATATTCAATCTGTAATTATAGAGACTCCGGAGTGGCAGGAGGACCTTCTTAGTCTGGAAACATGTTAAAAAACAGTCAGTTAAGAGATTACCACGTTAGTTGATGATCATGGTTGTGAATTAATATCCTAAGATTGGTGCCAGCCACTTCTCAGCTTCTTCGATGCTCATGCCTTTACGTTTGGCGTAATCTTCCACCTGATCGCGGTTGATGTTGCCGACGGTGAAATACTTGGCCTCCGGGCTGGCGAAGTAGAGGCCGGAAACCGATGCGCCGGGATTCATGGCGTAGCTTTCGGTCAAAGAAGTGCCGATGTTCTTTTCCGCATCAAGCAGTTGCCAGAGCGTGCCTTTCTCGGTGTGCTCCGGGCATGCGGGGTAACCGGCGGCAGGGCGGATGCCCTGATACTTTTCGCGGATGATCTCTTCATTGGCAAGTGATTCATCGGCCATATACCCCCATAGGCTTGTACGAACCTCTCTATGCAGCCATTCGGCCAGCGCTTCGGCCAGACGATCCGCCAGCACCTTTACCATGATGGCGTGATAGTCATCATGCTCCTTCTGAAACCCGACAGCTTTCTCTTCTGCGCCGAAGATGGAGACGGCAAAGCCACCGATATGGTCATTGCCGTTGCGGGCAACGAAATCTGCCAGGCAGAGGTTGGCACGATTGTCCTTTTTGTCCTGCTGCTGACGCAGGAAGTGGAAACGGGCCACCTCGGTCGAACGGGTTTCATCGCTGTAAACAATAACGCTGTCATCATTCGTGGCATTGGCCGGGAAAAGGCCGGTCACGGCGCGGGCTTCAAACCACTTCTCTGTAATGATCCGATCGAGCATGGCCTGCGCATCGGCGAAGAGCTTGCGGGCCTCTTCACCCTTTGCTGCATCGTCGAGAATGCGCGGGTAGGCACCATTGAGCTCCCAGGCTCCGAAAAATGGCGACCAATCGATAATTTCACGAATCTCCGCCAGTGAGATATTATCAAGCACCTGTACGCCCAACTGCCTGGGAGCAGAGGCCATCGCTTCAGGATTGAGCGCTGTCGCATTGGCACGTGCATCAGCAAGTGAGAGCCAGTTGGTCTGCTTCTGGCGACCCAGGTAACGTTCACGAACATCTTCGTATTCCGCTCGTGTCTTCTGCACAAAATCAGCACGATAGGCCTCAGAAATGAGATTCTGGGCCACGCCCACGGCACGTGAGGCATCCTTCACCCAGATAACCGGTTCATCATACTCCGGCATGATCTTCACGGCAGTGTGCGCCTTGGAGGTGGTTGCACCACCCAGCATAATCGGCAGCGACAGGCCGAGGCGCTTCATCTCCCTGGCGATATGCACCATCTCATCCAGAGACGGGGTGATCAGTCCTGACAGGCCGATAATGTCCACATCGTGTTTTCTGGCCTCTTCAAGGATGGTGGCAGCCGGAACCATCACGCCCAGATCAATCACCTCGAAGTTGTTACATTGCAGCACAACACCGACGATATTTTTGCCGATGTCATGCACATCGCCTTTCACCGTTGCCATCAGCACTTTGCCATTGGAGGAGTTCGCACCCGCAGCTTTACCGGCTTCAATATAGGGCATCAGATGGGCCACGGCCTTTTTCATGACACGGGCAGACTTTACCACCTGCGGCAAAAACATCTTACCCTCGCCAAACAGGTCGCCGACCACATTCATGCCATCCATCAGCGGGCCTTCAATCACTTCAATCGGAGTTGCAAACGCCTGCCGTGCCTCTTCGGTATCTTCATTTACAAAGGCATCAATGCCTTTAACCAGCGCATGTTCCAGCCGCTTGACTACAGGCAGTTTGCGCCACTCGTCATCGGCCTTTTTGGCGACCGCGCCATCGCCGCGATAGTTGTCGGCAATCTCGAGCAGGCGGTCGGTAGCGTCTTCGCGACGGTTAAGCACCACATCTTCGACGGCATTTTTCAGCTCTTCAGGCAGGTCATCATAGACTGCCAGCTGCCCGGCATTGACGATGCCCATATCCATGCCCTGTTTGATGGCGTGGTAGAGGAATACGGAGTGAATTGCTTCACGTACCGGATCGTTGCCACGGAATGAAAATGAGACGTTCGACACACCGCCGGAGATCATCGCATGTGGCAGGTTTTTCTTGATCCAGCCGGTGGCTTCAATGAAATCGACGGCATAGTTGTTGTGCTCTTCGATGCCAGTGGCAATGGCGAAGATATTCGGATCGAAAATAATATCTTCGGGCGGAAAGCCGCATGTTTCGGTCAGAACTTTGTAGGAGCGGGCGCAGATTTCCGTCTTACGCTCGAATGTGTCGGCCTGACCCTGCTCATCAAAGGCCATGACCACAGCTGCCGCGCCATAGTTTCTGATCAGCCCGGCATGATGAATGAAGGCCTCTTCGCCCTCTTTAAGTGAGATGGAGTTCACGATGCCCTTGCCCTGAATGCACTGCAGGCCGGCTTCGATAATCTCCCATTTTGAGGAGTCGATCATCACCGGCACCTTGGAGATGTCAGGTTCGGAAGCGATAAGGTTTAAAAAAGTACGCATGGCTACCACGCCATCAAGCATCGCCTCATCCATGTTGATATCGATGATCTGAGCACCGTTTTCAACCTGTTCACGACAGATGTCGAGCGCCGTATCGTAGTCGCCTTCCATCACCAGACGTTTGAACCTGGCTGAACCTGTCACGTTGGCACGCTCGCCGACGTTCACAAACAGCGATGTTTCGTCAATGTTCAATGGCTCAAGCCCGGAGAGGCGGCACTGAATTTTCAGATCAGGAATCACGCGTGGTGCGA
>JAIPJD010000002.1 GCA_021734365.1 Mariprofundaceae bacterium
CCGGATTTCGGTGATGTGCCTGTCGATGACGATATTCCATTTTAGAGAACACCTGCCTTTTGACCGCTATCAGCGTCAAAAGTGCTCACATACAGTCAGTATGTTGCGCCCGTTTTCCTTGATATCGAACAAAAATCAGGCATTCCGGACCAGATTAAGGATTTAAGAAGAAAAGGCTCCCTCGGGAGCCTTTTTCTATGCACGGTTATCTTATGATTTCACGCAGGTATCGGAACAGTTGCCGGGAAGATTTGGGTGGTTTTGCAAGCGCTGCCTCTTTGGCAGCACCACGAACCAGTTGATTCAGTCTCTGGCGATCCACGTCCGGATAGCGGCTCAGGAAATCGCTTACTGCCGCACTGCCTTCGTTGATCAGTCTGTCGCGCCACTTTTCAATATGGTGAAATTCACTGACCCCTTTCTGATGCTGCAGGTCACGCTTTTCGATGAGTGTCTGTAGTTCGGTTGTATCAATGGAGCGCAGCAGTTTCCCTACACGTTTCAGCTGTCGTTTTCGCGCGTTGTTTGAATGAATCTGTTTAACTTCTTCAATAGCCAGGAGCAGCTCCTGCGGCAGATGAAGGCTTTGCAGTGTCGATGCTTCAAGCTCTACAAGGCGTGCACCCAGTTCGAACAGAGCGTGCACTTCACGCTTTAGCTGGCTCTTATTGGGTCTGTGCGATATTTCTTCATCAAATTCATTGGTATCATGCATATCAGGAGCACTCTTTTCCGCGAATACGCTTAATCTGGCTACGGTGCTTCTTACTGGCGAGGCGCTTTTCATTGAGGCTTTTGGGTATGGCGCGTTTCAGCCTGATTTTCGGCCGGATAGCGGCCTGCTCAACCAGCATCCGGAACCGGTTAAGCGCATCTCTTTTGTTGGCGTGCTGAGTGCGGTGTTGCTGAGCTTTTAATATCAGGATGCCGTCATTGGTCACCCTTGAACCGGCAAGATTGATGAGGCGTCTGCGAACTGCGTCCGTAATTGAAGGGCTTTTGAACACGTCGAAGCGAAGCTGTACTGCCGTTGCTACCTTGTTAACGTTCTGGCCACCGGGACCGGATGCACGGATGAAATCCAGCTGGATTTCATCTTCAGGTATCACAATCGATGGTGTGATCTGTAGCATCAAACCTGTTCGCGCGTCTTATGGAACATGATTTCAGGCCACTGCTCGATGGTGTAGTTCAGCTTCCATACGCTTGGTGCCAGATATGTCAGATAACCATCAGCATCCTCGGCAAGGCTGTGTTCAAACAATCGCCTGAATTCTGCGAATCTCTTTTCGTTGTCAGACTCAATCCAGCGGGCGGTCTGAAAGTCAGTGGCGGTGTAGTCTGCATCCACCTTGTATTCGGCATTCAGGCGCGCAACCGTGACATCGAACTGCAACACACCGACCGCACCCAGGATGTAATCACCGCCCAGAATGGTACGGAATACCTGCACAGCACCCTCTTCAGAGAGCTGAATCAGCCCTTTATGCAGCTGCTTTCGTTTCATCGGGTCTTTCAGGCGGATGCGGCGGAACATTTCAGGAGCAAAGTTGGGGATACCGGCAAATTTAAGCGGTTCTCTGGTGGTGAAGGTATCACCAATCCGGATGGTGCCATGGTTGTGGATACCGATAATGTCACCGGCATAGGCCTCTTCAACGTGAGCACGATCCTGCGACATGAAAATCACCGCATTAGGGATCTTCACATCCTTACCGAGGCGGTGATGGCGAACCGTCATGCCTTTGGTGAATTTACCGGAACAGATACGGAAAAAGGCGATTCTGTCGCGGTGGGCAGGATCCATGTTTGCCTGGATCTTGAAGGCAAAGGCCGAGAAATCCTTCTCTTCAGGGTCAACACTGCGCTCGACGGCTTCACGCGGCCCCGGATGCGGCGCAAGTTCAACAAAGGCATCCAGCAGCTCTTTGACGCCGAAGTTGTTGATCGCACTGCCGAAGAATACCGGCGTCTGGTTGCCTTTGAGGAAGTGTTCGAGATCAAACGGATTGGCAGCGCCCTCCAGCAGTTCGATCTCCTCACGCAGTTCATCAGCCTGGGTTCCCAGAAGTTCATCCAGCTTGGGATCATTCAGATCCGTGATCTGCACGGTTTCAAAGTTGCTGGTGTCGGCTCCGGCCTTGAACAGCTGAAGCTCTTTTTTGTAGAGGCTGTAAACACCTTTGAATGCCTTCCCCATACCAATCGGCCAGGAGAGGGGCGTGCACTCGATTTGAAGTTTCTCTTCAATATCGGCCAGCAGATCGAGAGGCTCGAGGCCTTCCCGATCCAGCTTGTTGATGAAGGTGACGATAGGGGTATTCCGCATGCGGCATACCTCCATCAGTTTTTCAGTCTGTGGCTCAACACCGTTACCCGAATCAATCACCATCATGGCGGAATCCACCGCAGTCAGTACGCGATAGGTGTCTTCTGAGAAGTCCTGATGGCCGGGGGTATCGAGCAGGTTGATTTCGAAGTCACGGCCATCATGAGCATAATTGAACTTCATCACTGAGGAGGCCACAGAGATGCCACGCTCCTGCTCGATCTTCATCCAGTCACTGGTGGCATGACGGCTGGCTTTCCTGGCTTTCACGGCACCGGCCATCTGAATGGCGCCGCCAAAAAGCAGCAGCTTTTCGGTCAGTGTGGTTTTACCGGCATCCGGGTGCGAAATAATGCCGAAGGTGCGGCGTTTTTCGACTTCCTGTTTCAGACTCATCTATACCTCGTTGAATTCAAGCGTCGCAGTGTAGCAATCTCGCTGGGTCAAAGGAAACGGCAGTCGGAAGTTAACCACAGAGGCACGGAGGCACAGAGAAAATAGTAGAAAGAATATTGATGCCGATAGAAGAAGATATGTTTCCTGCGAAGCAATGAAGGAGTGCCGTTCCTCCCGCACATAATTCCTGTCTCCTTACACCTTTCTTCTCTGTGTCTCCGTGTCTCTGTGGTGAAAAATGTTCTACTGATAGATGTTTTCAAATGCCTCGATGAAGGCCTCAAACATTGTTACAGGCAGTTCATTGATGCCTGCGGCCCCCTTTCTTCCGCCACCGGTCGCAAACTGCATGCAGAGCGTGTCGGCATGCTCTTTATTGGTGAGCGGGGCGCGGACACTGACACGGTAAAACTCCTCACCGGTTGTGGTTAGAAGTGCATGGGCGCGATCAGGGTAGTCGCGTGCCAGTTCGTTGCCGAACACACCTGCAACGCGTTTGGCCCAGGATTGATCCGGCAATATATAAACGGCGACATGGCTGTTGTGGGTCAGTGGTTCCAGATCTCTGGCCTGCGCCATATCCTCAGCATAGCCATCAGCCAGTTTTCTAAAATGCAGCGACTCATGCATGAAGCTGAACGGGTTGGCATGGGGGCGGATATGGCGGTAGAGATCATCCGGCCTGAAATGGAGATCATCCAGTGTCATGCCATAGCCGTTGTAGTTGATGCACTCTCCCAGATGCCGGAGCGCAGCCAGTTCCTCTGCGGAGAGGCCCAGACCGCTGGCCGCTTCAGTTGCCGCCTGATGCAGGTTATCCCCGAAAGCACCGGTGATGGCCCAGAGGATATGGGCACTATTCAGATGGCTGTTAACGATCAGGCTGGTGCATATCTCTGCGGAGGTGTTGATGTGAGCCGTAAGAAGGGGTGAGACAGGGATGGCACCGGCAAAGTGGTGGTCGAAATAGTCAACCTGAGCGCCTGTTTTAAGAATCCGCTCCAGATCACTCCGGTTTTTATCCAGAGAGATATCAAGAACAGTGACCTTGTTTGATTCGTTCGGGGTAACCTGACTGAGCAGCTGAATGTCCCGTTTTACACCGGTAACCAGTTCGGATTCACAGGGGTTGGCAAGGCGAAGCTGATGCAGGGCACAAATACCATCAGCATCACCATTAAATACATCAATTTGACTCAATTTAATCCCCTGTCTGCAGTCGATACCGCTATTATAAAAAAACGGCGCTTGCCTGCCAGCATAGATTGGCTGAGCCTTCATTTTCAGAGGTGCCCGGTGGAAACAGTTAAACTCATTCATATCAGTGCCGTGTTGTTGAGCATACTATTTTTTGCCGGGCGTGGTGTGGTTATGTTTCACGATGCCTCTTTTACAGGAAAAAAATGGGTACGAAGGATTGCCGAGAGTATCGATACGGTGCTTCTGCTCAGTGGAATCGCGCTTGCGTGGCTGACTGAGCAGTTGCCATGGCAGGATGCATGGCTTGGGGCCAAGCTGATGCTTCTGCTTCTCTACATTCTTCTTGGCATGGTTGCCTTTCACTGGAGCAGGAGCCGGATGGTTAAAATGGCCGCGTGGGTTGCTGCTATAGTGACCTATGCAGGGATGGTTTTTATTGCATTGAGCCGGAATCCATGGCCTTTTACAACTTGACTTTGGTGGCGTGCATTTCACGCTTCGGAACCGGGGCTGTTAACAGGCTCTGATTATATCGGCAGAGGAGTTGAATATGGCATTGGTTGGTTCAGTTCATGTTAATTATGGCACAAGGCTTCCTGAGTTCGAGTTAAATGATGCAGAAGGAAACAGGTATCGCAGCAGCAGTCTGTCCGGGGAAAACGGCCTGCTTGTTGTCGTGACCTGTAACCATTGCCCCTACGCAATTGCCGTCTGGCCGCGGGTTATCAGGTTGGCGAAGTCGATCCGGGAGAAGGGTGTGAACACCATTGCAATCAACCCCAACATTCACCCGGATTATCCGGAAGATTCTCCGCAGGCGATGCAGGAGAAGGTGGCCGAGTGGGGAATTGATTTCCCCTATCTGGTGGATGCCGATCAGTCTGTCTCAAAGGCGCTTAATGCACAGTGTACGCCTGATATCTATCTCTATAGTGGCGATGGAGAGCTCTATTATCATGGTCGAATCGATGATTACTGGAAAGATGAGAGTCAGGTGACATCAGAAGAGCTTGCACCGGCTGTCGATGCCATGCTTGCCGGTCAGGATGCGCCGTCCATTCAGCACCCAACGATTGGCTGCTCAATTAAATGGCTGTCTGAATAAAGCAGTGATTATAGCCCACTACTGTTCCACTTATTCAATTGCGTCATGCCGGACTCGATCCGGCATCCACTCAAACAGAGCAAAAACTGGATTGATTCGGGGCATCCTTGCCCCTCACCCAAGGGCGCACTGCGTTGCGTCCAATTTCCCTCTCCTGTGAAATTGTGATTCGGGGCATCCTTGCCCCTCACCCAAGGGCGCACTGCGTTGCGTCCAATTTCCCTCTCCTGTGAAATTGTGATTCGGGGCATCCTTGCCCCTCACCCTGCGGGCGGCTTGCAGCCGTCCAAACGGAGAAGCCTTTTTGTCCCGCTTTCGCGAGAATGACGAACAGGCCCTAATCAGCGAACAAACAGTTCAAATGTTTTGCATTTTGGATAGCTGCTGCATACCCAGAAGAGTACACCTTTATATTTTCCGGATTTGGCCCGCTTAAGGACCATTCTGGCTTTACAGGTTTTACAGGAGCGAAAGGCCTCCATGGAAACAGTGGCCACCATCTCATCGGGAGATGGCTGATGGCCTTTCAGGTAAGGGGTGAGTGCCTGCTGCATTTCAGGTACTGAGTAGCTGGTCTTCACAGGCAGATGGAAGACCATCACACCAACCTCTTCCAGAAGATCGGCGGAAGGGGTGTTTTTTTTGCTTTTGGCTGCCGTGGCGGCATCTTCAAGCTCAATGGCGCAGATTACGGCCAGCGACTCTTTATTACAGAGAATAAAGTCGATGTGACGTTTTCCCTGTTTGGCCGCCTTTTTCAGGCGCGCCTGATCCACACCTTTTTTTACCACGGCAATATCAGAGAGGGATACCTTGGCCATGATGTAAAATTCATCACCGGCAACAGTTCTGAGGGTATTGAAACAGGCCAGTTCCGGCTGGGTCAACAGCGATGGTATATCGTTTTTGCTGATAGACTGTACAGGGATGGCTGTTGAGTCCTTCCTGCGGCGAAGCAACAGGACAATCAGGACCAGGATCACCACCAGGGCAATGCCAAGTGACAGAACCATCCAGTCGGAGTTACTGGTCGGAAGATAGCTCAGAAGTTCATCCATGTGCAGATGCTAGCATGAACATAAGAATGTTGAACGGGAAGATTTTATAGCCGGTGCGCCTCAAACCAGCTCTGACCCTGACCGATATCCACGGCCAGTGGCACATGCAGTTCCAAAGCACTCTCCATCACCTGCCGGAGCAGAGAACTTACACGATCCGCCTGCGCTGCGGGGCACTCAACGACCAGTTCATCATGAACCTGCAGTGTCATCCTTGCATCAGGAAACGCCTCCTTAAGCTGTTTGTGCAGCCTGATCATCGCAACTTTGATGATGTCTGCCGCTGAGCCCTGCAATGGAGCATTAATGGCCGTACGTTCCGCATAGGCGCGATGCATGCCGTTTTTGGCATTGATCTCAGGCAGATAGACCCGGTGGCCGAGCAGCGTCTCTACATAACCGTCTGCCCTGGCCGCTTCAAGCGTGCTGTCCATAAAGGCCCGTACGGTTGGATAGCGATCAAAATAGGCATCAATGAATGCCTGGGATTCGCTACGTCCGACTCCGAGTTGTTTGGAGAGACCAAAGGCGCTCATGCCGTAGAGAATGCCAAAGTTGATAATCTTGGCATGCCGGCGCATCTCACCGGTCACATCTTCAATGTCAATATTGTTTACAGCAGCAGCCGTGGTTGCATGGATATCCTGGCCCTCCGCAAAGGCCTGTATAAGCGCCTTATCCTGGGAGAAGTGGGCCATCAGCCGGAGCTCGATCTGTGAGTAGTCTGCCGCCAGCAGGATGTTCCCCTCCTCGGCAATAAATGCCTTGCGAATATGGCGGCCTGCCTCGGTCCTGATCGGAATATTCTGCAGATTCGGGTCGGAGGAGGAGAGGCGGCCTGTCGAGGTGATGGCCTGATTGTATGAGGTATGAACCCGGCCGGTTTCGGGGTGAATCAGTTTCTGCAGGGCATCGGTATAGGTGGATTTCAGTTTTGATAACTGGCGCACCTCCAGAATCAGGCGCGGCACTTCATGCTCCTCAGCCAGCTTCTCCAGCACCTCCTGACCTGTTGCCCACTGACCGGATTTGGTCTTCTTGCCGCCCGGTATTTCCAGCCTGTCAAAAAGCAGTTCGCCAAGCTGCTTGGGCGACTGGATATTGAACTCCTGCCCCGCGGCAGTGTGGATTTCCGATTCAAGCTCGTTGATGCGGGCGCCAAACTGATCGGAAAGCCTGCCCAGCATCGGCTTGTCGATCTTTGTGCCTGCCCACTCCATATCTGCCAGCACATATGAGAGGGGGAGCTCGATCTCATCATGGCGCTCAAGACGATCCTCCTCCTTCAGCCTCTCTCTTAACAGCCCGGTAAGTCTCAGGGAGACCTCTGCATCTTCAGCGGCATAGGGGAGTGCTGCATCAATGGAGACATGTGCAAAGCTGATCTGCTTCGCCCCTTTTCCCGCCACCTCCGCATAGGAGATACAGTGATGGCCGAGATAATCCTCGGCTACGGAATCCATTTTCGGCGGGTATTTGGCCGGATAGAGACAATAGGCAAGCAGCATTGAGTCAGATGATACCCCGGCCAGCTCGATCCCCGCCCGTCTCAGTACCTGCCTGTCATATTTTAGGTTATGGCCGCATTTGGGCCTGCCGGCATCTTCCAGAACGGGTTTCAGGGCCTTGAGCACCATCTCGCCGGGCAGTTGCTTCGGCGTGCTCTCCAGCAGATCACGGGCACGGTGCCCTATGGGCAGATACCACCCCTCACCGGGCTTTACGGCAAAGGATAACCCGACAATCTCAGCATCATGGGTATTGAGCGATGTGGTCTCGGTATCGATGGCGATCAGTGCCGCACCCTCCAGAGCGTGGAGAAGCTCTTTCAGCCCGGCTTCATCATCGACAAGGCGATTGGAGCACTCGACTCTCTGCACCGGCTTTGGTGCTACCGCTTCGATTGTCGGGGCCGGGGCCCTGCTCTCCCGGGGCGTTGGCTCACTGGCGCTGCCTTCAGCGCCGTACTCCTCGGCCAGCCGCTTAAACTCCAGATCCCTGAAAAGAGCTGCAAGTTCACTTCGATTGGGCGGCCGGATGGCGAGCTCATCAAGTGTGAGGCCGACAGGGGTTTTATCATCAAGGGCTACGAGCCTGTAGGATAGCCGTGCATCGTCGGCGAACTTGATCAGACTCTCACGCCGCTTGTTCTGTTTAACTTCACCTGCGCGGGTGAGCACGCCTTCAAGATCGCCGTACTCTTCCAGCAGTTGTACGGCAGTTTTCGGGCCGATGCCGGGAATGCCGGGAATGTTATCGGATGGGTCGCCGGCAAGTGCAAGCAGATCCTGAACACGCAGAGGTTCTACACCCCATTTATCTTTAACCCCTGCAGGGTCGTATTCAATGCCTTTCATGGTATCGAGCATATGGATACGCTCGTCGACCAGCTGCATCAGGTCCTTGTCGGTTGAAACAATGGTAACATCCCACCCCTCTGCCTCGGCCTGTTTCGCCAGTGTGGCAATCACATCATCAGCCTCATAATTTTCGATACAGATCAGCGGAATATTAAATGCCTCGGTCACATCCAGCACCTTCGGCCATTGTGTGGCCAGATCTTCCGGCATCGGTGGACGATGTGCCTTGTATTCCGAATACATCTCATTGCGGAATGTTCCACCCTTCGGATCAAAGGCAACGGCGACATGCGTTGGCGCAAGCTTGCCCAATACGCTCTTGAGCATCTGCACATAGCCGAAGACGGCGTTGGTTGGTTCGCCGCCGCTCGTGGAGAGGTGACGCACGGCGTGAAATGCGCGGAATACATAGTTGGGGCCGTCAATAAGAACCAGGTGAGGCATGCAATCTCCAGATCAGGGATAGCGCGAGGCTGCCCGAGATGGAGAAACGCGGCAATGTGCAGGCTTGTTCAGGGAATATCTGAAAAAGGACATCCATGGACTACGCGGTTACCCTGAGTTTCTCAGAGAAACCCTGGCGTCCTTCGTTTTGCTTCTGCGGGGAAAGAGTACCAAATCGGCAGAAGGGTGTAATGAGCCGACAGTGGCCGCGCCGTGGTTGTGCAAACGCTCTCTTCCAGTCAAAATCGGTCACCCTGTTGAGCCATTTCAATTAAGGCCCGGAGCGACAGGCTCAGTGTTTGAATCAATCTCAGTTGAGTGTTTGGAAGTAATCACGATGAAACTTGGCAACTATAAGAGGGGATTGTTTGATATTCCCACGGTTATGCTTCTCTGCCTGAACAGGGTAGGTGATATATCCTTTATCAATAAAAAAGGGTGTGAAATACTCGGCTATTCCCGGAAAGAAATCCTTGGCATGAACTGGTTTAATCATTTTATTAAAGAAGATATACGTGGAGAGATAAGAGATGTCTTTTTCCGACTCCTTTCAGGAGATGACGAGCTGACTGAATATTATGAAAACAGGGTTCTCACCAAAAGTGGTGAGGAAAGAATGCTCTCTTTCCATAATGCAATTATCTATGACGACAATGATAAAGTGGTTGGCATTTTCTCATCCGGAAACGACATCACTGAGCAGCATCTCGCAACCGAGCGCCTGAAAGAGTCGGAGAAGGTGCTAAACGATATCTTTGAGAGTGCTCAGGATGGTATGCTCGTTGCCGAAGTTGAAAGTAAAAAGTTCACTCTCGCAAACAATAAAATATGCACCATGCTTGGTTACTCAAAAGAAGAGTTGCTGCAACTATCCATCTTTGACATTCATCCCGAAGAAGCACATGAACATGTCTTTGAAAATGTGTCTCTCCTGGCCCAAAAACAGATTGATCTGGCAACTGGTATTCCTGTGAAAAGAAAAGACGGGACTGTTTTTTATGCGGATATCAGTGGTGGACACTTGACCGTTCAGGGAAAGGAAAGTGTGTTGGGTATTTTTCGTGATACAACCGAAAAACAGTTATATATCAAATCATTAGAGCAGGCCTAAACAGATTCAGGAAAGATTGCAGAGAACAGAGACGGTGACCCGGGCGGCTAGGCAGCCTGAGGCCTTTTGCGGATATTTCAAATCAAAGTGTTCGGATAACACCCATGACAATGCCTAGAATCCGGATGTCCCCGTTCTTCAGATAAATCGGATTAAGCGCAGGGTTGGCGGGCTGAAGGCGTACGCCATCTTTTTCGATGAAGAATTTTTTCAGCGTAACGGTTTCACCGTTGATCATGGCAACGACTGACTGGCCGTTTTCCGCGCTGGCTCGTTTCTCCACCACAATCACATCGCCATCTTCGATATTGTCATCAATCATTGAATCGCCGCGCACACGCAGGGCATAGGTGTCTTTGCGAACCATATTGGCCGGAACGGAGATGCGCTCCTGCTGCTCAAAAAGATCGACAGGCTGCCCGGCAGCAACCCAGCCAAGCAGAGGGATATCCACCATCTCTGCGGCTTCAACCGGTAGTACACTGGCTGTTTCAGGCCAGACAGGGCGGTCTTTTTTCGGAATCAGGTACTGTACATCAGACATGGGCATCTCCCTACATGCACAGGATAAACAGGATATGTGGTGTTGAACAGGTAAAACGGAGTGATTCGTTATATTATGCGGTCAGTTGGGACAACATCTTGTCAGCATCAAGATAATCGATATGAATGTTCCGGATAACACTGTCAGATTGCAGCACAAGGCTGGGAAAGCTGAATATCTGCATGCTTTGAGCAAGCCTGATTTCACGGAAGAGCTGTTCTACGGTTGCTGGATCATGCAGATCCTGCTTGAAGCGGGAGATACCCAACCCGAGATTTTCTGCACAGTGAATCAGTACCACATCATCCGAGGGGTTTTCCGCCTGCAAATAGTAAGCTGTCTGAATGGCCTGAATCATTGCATCCTCAAGGGATTCATCCTGATTTTTCGCAGCGATGACTGCGCGGCAGGCGGGGTAGGTTGAACGTCTGGGAGTGTTCTGCTGCCAGAATTCAAAGTTGAATATGATTCCCGGAACCTGTTTCTGAATGGTTTTCCAATGGTTCCGAATCTCCTGCTGCATGGCCGGCGACATGGGTGCCTGGGAATCAGGAGCCAGCCCTCCCAACAGATATCGCAGTTCAATGTTTGCAGGAAGCCTGTTTTGCAGCTCTTGCCATGCTGGCCGAAACGCCCAGCACCAGCTGCACATCGGATCGTGAACGTAATAGAGTGTTTTCAATCTGCTGTGTTAACGGCTGAAAACCCAGCTGTTTCCAGAGGATAATGCCGGGTTATAAGCGTAGTTATCCAGATCAAAATCTTTGATCATTTCAGGATTGCTGATTTGATTGTCGATAATGTACCGGCACATCAGGCCCCGGGCCTTTTTGGCGGAGAAGCTGATGGTTTTGTATGCCTCGCCACGCTTTTCCTTGAACAGTGGTGTAATGATCTCTGCGGCAAGCTCTTTCACTTTCACCGCTTTGAAATATTCATTGGAGGCGAGGTTAATCAGAAGGTTGTCGCCCTGCTCTTTGACTGCCCGGTTCAAAGGCTCTGTAATCAGTGAACCCCAGAAGTCGTAGAGACTCTTTCCGCGCTCATTGGACAACTTTGTTCCCATCTCAAGGCGGTAGGGCTGCATCAGGTCAAGCGGGCGCAGCAGGCCGTAGAGGCCGGAGAGCATGCGCAGGTGACTTTGTGCAAAAGCGATACCGTTTTTATCCAGCGTATCGGCATCCAGCCCTGTATAAACATCGCCCTTGAAGGCAAAGATGGCCTGTTTGGCATTTTCCGCTGTGAAGGGAGTCTGCCACTGGTGAAAGCGCAGCCTGTTCAGATCGGCCAGCTTCATGCTGATCTTCATCAGTTCGGCAATCTCAAAGCTGTCTTTCTGCTCAAGCACATCGATCAGTCGCTGAGACTCTCCAATCAGTTCGGGCATGGTGAAGTCGGTTGTGGGTGGAGGAGTCTTGTAATCGAGTGTTTTGGCGGGAGAGATAATCATCAACATGGTGACACCCTATGAAAAGTTTTAGATCGCGCCACCACCGCCCCCACAGGAAGTGGGGCGGCCGAGCGTTAGCAAGGCCGTAAACGAAGCAAAACCACGTTTTTGCGTAGTGATTAAAGCAACAGGCAGGACGCCTGTTGCGTATCAGGCAACCCCGTCTTGATTTGTGATGACAAGCTTGCCATGCTCTAACGTATGGGAGAAGCGATGGTAGACGAGAAGCTGCAAAAAGAGGATGAGCGATGGATGAAAAAGGCCATCCAGCTTGCCAAAAAAGGAGTGGGGACGACCCATCCCAACCCACGTGTGGGTGCAGTCGTCGTAAAGAATGGCATGCTTGTCAGTGAGGGCTGGCATGGGCGTGCCGGTGAACCCCACGCAGAAATTCACGCGCTTCAGAAAGCCGGCAGCACTGCACGCGGCGGCACCCTCTATGTGTCGCTTGAGCCGTGTTCATCGGCAGGCAAAACACCCCCATGTACAGAGGCCATACAGCGTGCGGGGATATGGCGTGTGGTCTATGCATCCTCCGACCCCAATCCGAATATGGCCGACGGCGGAAAGCTTTTGCAAGCCCACAATGTCGATGTCACCGGTGGTGTACTTCGTGATGAGGCAGACAGGCTGAATGAAGCCTTCTTCCACTATATAAAAACCGGAAGGCCCTACATTACGGCCAAGGCGGCGATTTCTCTGGATGGCAAACTTGCGACACACCTGCATGACTCGAAGTGGATCAGTGGTGAGCAGTCACGCAGGCATGCGCATGGACTCAGGGCGGAGTCGGATGCCATCATTATCGGCAGTGGAACGCTGCTGCATGACAACCCCTCACTGACGGTGCGTGATGCAAAGGTGAAAGGTGATGCGCCGATGCGTGTGGTAATCGGCATGAAGACACCACCTTTTTTTGCTGACTGTAAGCTTCTGGATGATGCAGCGCCCACCCGTTTCTACGTACGAACCACCAACGAAGACACTGCAAGGTGGCGGGATGCAGGTGTCCAGATTGGCCGGGCTCCGAATCTGATTATGATATTGAAGCATCTGGCCGGAGATGGCTGTCTGCAACTGCTGCTGGAAGGTGGTGGAAAGCTCCATGCTGCTTTCCTGGAGGCAGAATTGACCGATGAGATGGTGCTCTATCAGGCACCCATCCTGATCGGTGGTCACGAGGCGGTGAATCTGTGGCATGGCTCCGGAGTTGCCAGAGTCGAGAGTGCATTGCGTCTGGAAGGCATCCAGCGACGTAAAATGGGGGAAGATCAGATGATAAGGGGCAAAGTTATCTATCCGGAGTAGTATCCAATCACTGACTGACCGGCTGCCGCTGCTGGCTCCAGCAACAGGATGGCTGGCGGGGCTGGCTGTTGCCCGGATTGAATCGGTTTCCCTTGAACTCACCATCGCTATCACACTTGTTGTCTGCCTGTCACTGCCGCTGATCAAATCAGGTCGAACACTCATTTTCTCACTATTCGCCGGGCTTGTCTGGGGGCTGTTCATGCTCTTCCAGGATGCACAAACAGTCAGCGTGGATGAGAGCTGGTTGCATGGGAGTCAGAAGGTTTCAGCTACGGTCGAAATGCTGGAGCAGTCGTCATCTTTCACCCGCCTGAGAATGATTGATATTGAACGCGAAGACGGTGCGAAACTGGCCGGAAAAGCGGATGCCTACCTCTATGGCAGGGAGCGGGAGCCTGTCATTCGGGTGGGGGACAGGGTGAAGGTCAATTTACAACTTCATCTTCCACGCAACATGTTAAACCCCGGATATTTTGATTATCGAACATACTGCTTTGACAGACATATTGCCCTTATCGGCAGTGCAAAGGGTCTTGAGGTTTTATGGCAGGGTGGCTCATTGATTGAGAGAGGAAGAGAGCGGATCAACGAAGTGATTTCCGCTGCAGAGAGTCAGGCATCCGGTGTCCTCAGGGCTCTGCTTCTGGCAGATAGAAGTGGCGTAACCATAGAACAACATGAATATTTTGCGGCAGCTGGCGCATCTCATCTTCTGGCAATTTCAGGCCTTCATGTGGGTATGGTGGCAGGATGGGGCTTTATTGTGTTCTGGTGGCTGCTAACACGCAGGGAGGCATGGATTGTAGCGTGGCCGGTGCGTAAGCTGGCTCTGACAGCCGGGGTGCTCATGGCTGTTGGCTATGCAACACTGGCAGGCTGGCCCCTGACGGCTCAGAGGGCGTTGCTTATGTTAGGGGCGGCTTTGCTGGCATGGTGGCTGCGAGACCGTTCAGAGCCTCTGAACACAATGTTCGCCGCCCTATTGTTTATTCTTGTTATTGATCCGGCAGCCATTGGCTCAATTTCACTCTGGCTCTCTTTTACAGCTGTAACGGCACTGCTGATCTGGAGCAGCCGTTTAGCAAACGAGCCCGATATCTCTGTCCTGAAAAAGGCCCGAAAATGGATTGCCGGACTCTTCTGGGTCAGCGTGGTGGCAGCATTGGCAACCCTGCCAATAATAGCCGATCTGTTTGGCCGGATTCCCACTTATACCCTTGTTGCCAATATGTTTCTTGTGCCGCTTTACACTCTCTATGTACTGCCGCTCTCCATTATGGGTGAGCTTCTGGCCCTTATGGGGGTGACAGGCGTTGCGGCAGACGTGTTTGCATGGGCAGCAGCGGGAGTTTCTGAAGGAGACAGCGTTCTGCTGTTACTGAAAAGCTGGCCGGCTGGAAATCTCTGGATTCCGGCTGTTCCGGTATATGCGACACTCTTTTATGCTTCTGGAATAATACTCTCCGGATTCCTGCTGGTTCGGCAATATCATGCCGGAGCTCTCATCTCTGCTGTTCTGACTCTGGCACTCTATCTGTTGATGGTGATTCCGGAGCGCCCTGCCGATGATCCGGTGCTGGTGGTGTGGGATGTGGGGCAGGGGGCTGCATCAACGCTGGCAATGCCGGATGGCAGGGTCATGGTTGTTGACTCACCGGGCAGGTATGGCAGCCGTTTCAATGGTGGAACCATTGTAGCTGAAGGCCTGAGGCATCAGGGGGTGGTGCATGCGGACGTGGTGCTAATCTCCCACGCCCAGTCCGACCATGCAGGGGGCATAGGCCGTCTGCTGGAGCATCTGCGTGGTGTCGGGGAAATCTGGGTCGCAGATATACCTGAAAATCGCAGTTACATACCAATGGCAGGAGCAATCAGACATGTTGGAGCGCGTGGGGGGATGGTTCGCTGGCTAAAAAGGGGAGACCGGCTCAAGTTTGGAGATGCTGATGTAGAGGTGTTATGGCCTCCCAAAGGGTATGCTCCGTATAAACACAATAACGCCTCGCTGGTTCTTTCCATGCAGCTGCCGACCGGAGAGAAGCTTCTTTTCCCGGCAGATATTGAGCGTGAGGGGGAATCCGGGATGGTTCGAACCGGCATTGGTCATCACGACGTTATGCTGGTTCCTCACCATGGCAGCCGGACATCAAGTCACCCTGCATGGGTTCAAAGCGTCAGCCCCGGTATTGCTATCGTCCAGAGTGGCTTGAAGAACCGTTACCGGTTCCCTCGTCCGGAGGTTGTTGACCGATATGAAAAAGCAGGCGCAATAGTTCTGGACACAAAATATGGAGCCGTCTCTGTTCGCTTTGGAGATACACCGGAAGTCGGGCAGTATCGTCCTGAAGTGGCGGGCAAACGAGATACTGCATTGCAGTGGTGGCAGAGCACCCTATAATCCCGGCATCTTTCCAGCGGAGGTGAATAGTGTACGAGTTTATCGTTCAGGGTGGCACAGTCATGTATATCCTGTTGGCCGCCTCTGTTCTGGCACTGACCATTATCTTTGAGCGTGCATGGAGCCTTCGCCGCTCTGTTGTCCTGCCTGCAAAGGTGATTGAAGATATTGAAGGGGCAGTTCGCTCCGGTGATGTTGATACCGCTGTTCAGATGTGCGGTGACCATAATACGGCCATGAGCCGCATTTTATGGGTGGCACTGAATAATCGTGGTGTGCAACGCAGTGTAATGAAGGAGATTCTGGAAGAGGTTGGCCGCCAGGAGGTGGCACACCTGGAACGTTATATTGGCGTGCTGGGTGTGATTGCAGCCATCTCTCCATTGCTGGGCCTTTTGGGAACTGTACTTGGTATGATCGAAGTCTTTCAGGTGATCTCCATTGAGGGTGTGGGCAAAGCTGACATTCTTGCCGGTGGTATTTCCACTGCCCTGAATACCACGGCAGCCGGCCTCTCAGTTGCGATTCCTGCACTGGTGGCTTACCGCTATTTTGAATCAAGGGTTAACAGTTTTGTGATAGAGATTGAGCAGCATGCACTCTATTTTGTTGAGATGTTGAAAGGCGAGCGTTAATGAAGCTTCGAGACCGGAAAAAAGCTGATTACCTGGTGGATATAACGCCACTGGTGGATGTTGTTTTTCTGATGCTGATATTCTTTATGGTCTCTACCAGTTTCAAGATGGACAGCACACTCAAGCTCGAGCTTCCAACCAGTCAGTCGAAAGCAGAGGAGGCGGAACAGCAGGAGGTTGTTATCAGTGTGAATGGCAGCGGGCAGCTCTTTGTGCAGGATGAGCCGGTTAAGGATGCCGATCTTCGCCGCCGGATTCTGAATATAAGTAAGGGTGACCCGAATATGCGCGTTGTATTGCGTGCCGATGCCGATGCACGACATCGCCGGGTGGTCTATATCCTTGATACAATCAGGGAGCTTGGAATGGGCAAGGTGGGGATTGCCACTGCGTATCAGAAGGCCGAAAACTGATGCGTATTGTGCAGAAATATGGTGGCACCTCTGTAGGAAACCCTGATCGTATTCGTAAGACAGCCGATATTGTCGAAACATCTTTGAAAGCAGGTGATGAGATCACAGTGGTTGTTTCCGCTATGAGTGGTGAGACCAACCGCCTGATCAGCATGGCACATGAGATGGATCAGGCCGCGTGCCCCAGAGAGCTTGATGCGCTGGTGGCAACGGGTGAACAGGTAACGGCTGCACTGCTGTCTATTGAGCTGCAGCGCCGTGGAATTCGGGCATACTCATTCAATGGGGCACAGGCCGGGTTTATAACCAGCGGCAATCATTCCCGTGCCAGAATATGCAATATTGAGAGCCATCGTCTTATTCGACATCTGGAGAAGGGCGAGGTGCCCGTGGTTGCAGGGTTTCAGGGTGTTGATGAAGATGGAAATATTACCACGCTGGGCCGTGGCGGATCAGACACCTCCGCAGTTGCACTGGCCATCGCCCTGAAGGCGGATCGGTGTGATATCTATACCGATGTGGACGGGGTCTACACGACTGATCCAAGAATTGTACCTGATGCATCTAAAATCGATCGTATCAGTTATGAAGAGATGCTGGAGTTTGCATCGCTGGGGGCGAAAGTGTTGCAGACCAGAAGTGTTGAGCTGGCCATGCGATTTAATATGCCCATTCATCTGCGCTCCAGCTTTGAATCGGTCGATGGTACTTTTGTGGTGAAAGAGGATGAAACGATGGAACGAGCAGCAATTACCGGTGTGACATATAACCGCGATGAGGCAAAGGTAACCATTCAGGGGATTCCGGATCATCCCGGAATTGCGGCCAATGTGTTCGGTCCTGTTGCCGATGCCGGGATTAACGTTGATGTGATTGTTCAGAACGTCAGTGAGCAGGGTCATACCGACATTACCTTTACGGTGCCCCGTGCCGATTATGCTTCAACTATGGCACTGTTAAAGGAGTCCTGCGAAAGGATGCAGGCTCGCAACGTTCTGGGTGACAACACGGTAGCCAAGGTTTCGATTATCGGTGTCGGTATGCGTTCGCATGCAGGTGTAGCCAAGGATATGTTTACAGTCCTGGCAAAAGAGAATATCAATATTCAGATGATTACCACCAGTGAGATCAAGGTAACAGTGGTGATTGATGAGGGCTCTGTTGATCAGGCCATCCGTTCGCTGCATGCCACATTCGGCCTGAGTCAGTCGGCATCATAACTTGCACAATGTATCATATGGGTCTATCTAATAGCAGAGGATAAATCATGTTGATACTTACTCGAAAGTCCGGTGAAACCATCACTATTGGGGAAAACATCCAGATCCGTATTCTGGGCGTCAAGGGTGGACAGGTTCGTATTGGTATTGATGCACCACGTGAGGTCTCTGTTAACCGTGAAGAGGTGAATGCCCGGGTTCAGGCCGAAGGTGATGTTACCAGCCCTGAAGCCGCCCTGGCTGCCGCCGCTTCCAAATCCTGATTCCCCCTCACTGATCATTTAGTCCGTAATGTGATACCGATTCTTCTTGCAAATGATAATGATAATGATTATCATTCTTGCCATGCTCAAATTAACTTCTCATCGCGAGACAATCCTCAAGTTCATTAATGCATCCAATGCCCACTGGGATGCCGAAGAGCTGGCGCGTGCATTGTCTGATTCCGGGAAGACCATCGGTATTGCAACGGTCTACCGTGGGCTTGCAGCTCTGGACGAGGCTGGATTGATCGCATCTGTCCAACTCGGTGACAGGAAGCGCTATGAGTGCGCTGATAAAAAACACCATGATCACCTTGTCTGTACTGAGTGTGGCGCTATTGAAGAGTTTGTTCAGGCAAAGATCGAGCAGCTTCAGGAACAGGTGGCCAAAGAGAACGGGTTTGAAATCACAGGTCATCAACTGTTGATTTTTGGGCTCTGCAGAGGCTGTAGAAATGCGTAATAAGTTTGTAACAAATAGAAAACAGGAGTTATATCGATGATATCTGCACTGGCTATAGTCTTTCGTGAGATGCTGGAGATGGTGCTGGTACTGGGCGTTTTGCTGGCAGCAACCCGGGGCATGCCTGAAACCAGACGCTGGATAGGTGCCGGCGCTGCTATTGGTCTGCTGGGGGCCTGCATTGTTGCATGGTTTATGGAAGAGCTGGAAAACGCAATGACCGGTGATGGCGAATTTCTGTTTAATGCAATTGTACTTTCACTGGCATCGCTGTTCATTGCATGGACGGTGATCTGGATGAGTCAACATGGCAGGCAAATGAGCCAACGCATAAAACAGATCGGCACCTCTGTTGTTGAAGGGGAACTTCCGCTTAAAGCCCTGATGTTTGTATCACTTGCGGCCGTTCTGCGTGAAGGGTCTGAGGCAGTCTTCTTTTTGTTCGGTTTTTTACAGGCGGGTCAGGATGCGGTTGGTATGTTTATGGGCGGGCTGCTTGGTGTTTTCCTGGGTGGGTTGACCGGTTATCTCCTGTATCGGGGGCTTGTTGTCATTCCGATAAAACAGCTGTTTTTTGTGACTGGTATATTACTGATGTTACTGGCAGCAGGTATGGCATCTCAGGCGGCATGGAATCTCGTTGTGATTGATATGATACCTCCGCTGGTGGACTCGCTCTGGAATACATCATCGTGGCTTTCACAGGAGAGTTTTATTGGAGAGTTACTGAATGTTCTGATCGGCTATGATGAAAACCCGAGTGGTATGCAGTTACTGGTTTTTGTTATCGCTCTGGCGCTGATGTTGCTGCTGGATCATTACTATCGTCCAGAGATAACGGAGAAGAGGTCAACCTCGAGCCCGGTCAATAGTTAGTTAAATACCGGGCAGCTATCTCTTCAACCCGGGGTTACCTGTCGCTCTCCATCTCTGAGGCAATGGTCTTGATAGAGGCTTCGGGAATACAACGGTCATTACTATGAGCCACAGGTGCATAGATGCAGAGGCCACGGCAATGGCCACGCTCGGCATCAATACCCCGCTGCCTGAGTCCGGACAGCAGTTCCGGCCCGCCGTGCTCACGGCATTCCGGCCCGAGGCAGACCTCAATATGTGTTGTCTCTGTTTTCAATGCGTTGTGATTAAAGGTTAAAGCCGCTCGAAAATCTCATCGATCGAGGCTCTGGGGATGAATGTTTCATTCACATGCACAACCGGAGAGTAGGGGCAGAGGCTTTGGCACTCTCCGGCTTCATAATCCACGCCAAGCGCTTGCAACTTTGTGGCGAGAGCTTCTCCACCGTAGTCACGGCATCTGGGGCCATGGCACACGTTTATCCTCTTGCTGTTATCTGATTGCATTACTTCTCTCTTGTTAGCGGTATGCTGCTGTTTCTTTAACGGGGTGAGACAGTCAGAGTGAAGCAACAGCTGCTGCAATCCGGTTGACCGCATCTTCCAGCGTCTCCTGGGAAACTGCGTAGGAGAAGCGAATCTGGCCGGGTAAGCCGAATTCGGTGCCGGGCACAAGAGCCACACCGGCTGCATCAAGAAGCCATTCACAGATCACCACATCATCGGTGAGTACGGTCCCGTCAGGCGTGGTTTTTCCAATCCAGCCGGATACGGACGGGAACAGATAAAATGCCCCATCGGGTGTGATGCAGTTCATCCCCGGAATGCTGTTCAGTGCATTGACCAGCCATGTGCGGCGGGTCTGATAGACGCGTACCATCTCTTCCAACTCATCGGTGGGGCCGGTGAGTGCAGCCAGTGCAGCCTTCTGCGATATGGATGAAGGATTGGAGGTACTCTGGCCCTGAACTTTACCCATCGCTTTAATCAGATCACGCGGGCCTGCACAGAAACCTATGCGCCAGCCTGTCATGCAATAGGCCTTGGATGTGCCGTTGAAGGTGATGGTACGGTCTTTCAGGTCAGGATTGACCTGTGCGAAGGTGGCAAACTTTTTACCATCAAAGAGAATCTTCTCATACATGTCATCTGTGGCGACAGCGACATTCGGATGCCTGCGAACCACTTCGCCCAGGGCTGCCAGATCATCAGATGAATAGGCCATGCCGGTCGGGTTTGAGGGAGAGTTAATGAAAAGAAGTTTTGTTTTCGGTGTGATGGCAGATTCCAGCTGTTTGGCAGTCAGCTTGAAATCGGCTTCAGCGGTGGCTGCAACAATCACAGGCACACCATCAGCCAGCATCACCATGTCCGGATAGGAGACCCAGTAGGGGGCCGGGATGATGACTTCATCGCCGGGGTCTATCATTGCCTGCAGCAGGTTATAAATGCACTGCTTTCCACCGGTTGATACCAGAATATCTTCCGGATCATACTCCAGACCGTTGTCTCTCCTGAACTTCCCGGCAATCGCTTTGCGAAGCTCCGGAATGCCGGGAACAGCGGTGTAACGTGTAAAGCCGCTCTTTATCGCCTCAATACCGGCTTCACGGGCCGCTTTCGGTGTTTCAAAATCAGGCTCTCCCACCGACAGTGAGATGATATTTTTACCGGAAGCCCGTAGTTCTGCGGCTTTTGCGGTGATGGCGAGCGTGGCGGAAGGTTTAACTTTCCGGATGCGTTTGGATAGTTGAATCATGCCCTTATTCTGCCAGAGAGAAAGTTGATTCGCAAAAGAGAGATGATTCACCACGAAGACACGAAGGCACAAAGTAAAACCAAAAATATAGAGTAATTCTCCAGCTCGTTCTTCTGCTTTTACTCCGTGTTCTTCGAGTCGTCTGTGGTGGACGTCCTGGATTTTTAGCTGTTTTTAATGTTGCAGAGGTTATCATGCTCCGCCACATGAAACGGAACATCATTATTGAAGGCAAGGAGCCGGATTTTGTCCGCTAATATTCGTGAAATTCCATATAACTACACCTCCTATTCGGATCGTGAAATCGTCAAACGTTTTTTGGGTGAAGAGGCGTGGGATGATCTGAATGTGTTGCGTGGCCAGCGCCGTACGGGCCGATCGGCACGCATGCTGTTTGAGGTTCTGGGAGATGTCTGGGTCATTGAACGTAATGTGTTCCTTAAAAATGATCTGTTGAAACATCCCAAGCGTCTGAAACAGATGCGCCGTCGTCATCAGGAGCGGTTACAGCGTATTGTTAGCGGAGCTGTTGATAATCCGAGAGCACAGAAGGTGGCTGCATGTACTGAGCGTGTGCTGGAAGCTTTCTACACCTGGTTTGATGAGGAGCCAAAGAAACGTCGCCGGGCCAAACGAAAATTTGCCGGGCAGACACACGCAAACAACGTCCATTTTGATGCTTATACTCTGACACACCATGCGACCGACGCCACTGACTGGCGGTCACACCATCCGTTTTGTGTTGTGACGCCTGACTCACCGGATGAGATCCCCGGCCTTGTTCGTGCTGTTGGAGAGCTGGGGCTGATAGTGATTCCGCGTGGCGGCGGCACAGGCCTGTGTGGTGGCTCTGTTCCGCTCTCCAATAATGCCGTGATGATCAATGTCGAAAAATTTGATCACATCGGCAGAGTAGAACACCGGAATATCGGTGAGAAGGGTGAAGTGGCCACCATTACAGCACAGGCAGGCGCGGTAACCGGCAAGGTGATGGAAGCATCCCGGCCGAATGTTTTTGCAACCGATCCAACCAGTCTGTGGGCATGTACCATTGGGGGTAATGTGGCCTCCAATGCAGGTGGAAAACATGCGGTGCTTTGGGGAACATGTGTAGACAACCTGCTCTCCTGGAAAATGGTCACTCCGGACGGTAACTGGCTGGAAGTGGAGCGCCTGAACCACAATATGGGTAAGCTGCACGACGAAAAAGAGGTGACTTTCCGGTTGGCCCGAACATCGGGTCAGGATGGCAGCTTTATTTCCGAAGAGACGCTGAATATTCCCGGTTCTGTTTTCCGGCGTGAAGGTCTTGGCAAAGATGTGACACGTAAGGCGATGGGTGGTCTTCCGGGTATTCAGAAAGAGGGCACCGATGGTTTTGTTACCGAGGCGACATTCGTTCTGCATCGGCCCTATAAAGTTACGCGCACGGTCTGTTGTGAGTTCTTTGGTCAGAAGCTTGATGATGCCACCCAGGCTCTGGTGGGAATTAAAAACCATGTTGATGCGACCGACGGTGCTTTTCTTGAAGGTTTTGAGCACTTTGATGAGAAGTATGTCAAAGCCATCGATTACGTAAGTAAGTCGACCCGTCGTGAACGGCCACGCGTCGTGCTTTTAATCGATGTGTCCGGTGATGATGAGGAAGTTGTAGCCAGAACCTGTGCCAATATTTGTCGTATCACGTCACAGGGTTCAGGCGAAGGTTTTGTAGCCACATCGAATACAGATCGCGGACGATTCTGGGGTGATCGCGGGCGTATGTCGGCCATTGCCAAACACACGCGTGCATTCAAAATGAATGAAGATGTGGTGATCCCGTTGCCACGCCTGTCCGAATACAATGATTTTGTTGAACACCTGAATATTCAAAACTCCATTGCCAACAAACTCGATATTATTGAGGGAATTGGCGATTACCTGACCAGAACGCATGAGCGATTGGACTCTGATGACCAGATGGTGCGTGAAGAGCTGAACCTTGAAGACGATGTTTAACTGGCAAAAAAGATCGAGGAAGCTCTGCATACCGTAGAAACAGTCAGACGGAACTGGCAGCGCATGCTCAAAGGCCTGGATGATCCAGCCAGAGATGTTGCGGAACTGCTTGGAGGTATTAAGTTCGCCCGAGGTGAATCGCTGTTTCGGGTAATTCAACGGGGTGGCCTGCGCATCTCCTATCGTAAAGAGGTGGAGGAACCAATCCTTGACCGCTTGCGCGGCAATATGTCATTGGTGAAAAATATTAAAAACATTCATCAGCGTCTGCTCTCAGGTCGCGTGGTAGTTGCGACCCACATGCACGCCGGAGATGGTAACGTACACACCAACATTCCGGTCAACTCCAATGATTATAATATGATGCGTAAGGCCCATCACGTTGTAGAAAAGGTGATGGCCAAGGCTGAGGCCCTCGGTGGCGTGATTTCAGGCGAGCATGGTATCGGTATTACCAAGCTCGAATTCCTGAGTGATGACGTGTTGCAGGAGAGTGCGGCATATCTCAAAAAGGCTGATCCGGAGGACCTGTTTAACCGGGGCAAGCTGCAGCCGGGTCTCGATTTAAGTCTTACCTACACACCAAGTTTCAACCTTCTTGAACATGAGGCCGTAATTATGGAGGCGGCCGATCTCACAGAGCTTTCTGAAGAGATTTCACCCTGTCTCCGTTGTGGCAAATGCAAGCCGGTGTGCAACACCCATTTCCCCCGTGCCAATATGCTCTATTCACCCCGCAACAAAATTCAGGCATCCGGCGCGATCATTGAAGCCTTTCTGTATGAATCGCAGACCGGCGCAGGCATTTCGTTTGAACAGTTTGAAGGCCTGCATGATGTAGCCGATCACTGCACGATTTGTCATAAGTGTGAATCACCATGCCCGGTAGATATCGATTTTGGTACCGTGACTGAAAAGATGCGGGCTCTACTCAAAGATAAGGGGCAGGCACGTTTTAATCTGGGCTCAAAACTTTCCATGGTTTTTCTGGTGATCAAAAACCCTGATGCGGTTCGCATCATGCGTGAAGTAGTGATCCGTTGGGGCTATGCGGGGCATCGGCTGCTGCATGGGATTGCCAAAATGTTGCATATTATAAAACCGGTTCCTGCTGTTAAACGTAATGTTGAAGGGTTACAGGCCCAGTTGATCAGTTTTGTTGAGCGGCCTTTGCCTTCACTTCCACTTACCACGACGCGGCAGTATCTGGGGATCGAATCCCGCGATAAAAATATGATTCCGATTTTACGTGATGCAGATAAGGCAGGTAGCCGGGCAGTATTCTATTTCCCGGGTTGTGGTTCCGAGCGGCTGTTCTCGCAGGTCGGTCTGGCAACGCAAGCCATGCTGTTTGATCTGGGATTGAACGTGGTGTTGCCACCATCCTATATCTGCTGTGGTTATCCCAGCACGGCATCGGGTGATCATGAAAAGGGTGATAAAATCACTTACGAAAACCGGGTGCTGTTGCATCGACTGAAAAATGCATTGTCCTATCTTGATTTTGAAGCGGTAATTGTCTCCTGTGGTACCTGCTATGACCAGTTGGCCCGCTATCAGCTGGAGGAAGTATTCCCGGACGCACCGTTGATTGATATCCACGAATATCTGATGACGCAGGGTGTAAAAGTCGAGGCTGCAGAGGGGGTACAATATATGTTCCATGAACCTTGCCACACACCGTTGAAACGTCATGGCTCTGAGAAGGTGATCAAATCACTGCTCAGTAAAGAGTCTGTTGAATCTGCTCAGTGCTGCGGTGAGGCAGGCACACTGGCCATCTCCAGGCCTGCAATTTCAGGCAAGATTCGTGCCCGCAAGGAAGAGGAGATGGAAAAGGCCAGCATCAAGCTGGCCGAACTGGGTGAAGGCAAACAGAAGATTCTCAACTCCTGTCCGTCATGTCTGCAGGGTGTGAGCCGTCTGGAAGGCGAGACCGGTGTTGAGGCTGACTACATTGTGGTTGAACTTGCCCGCCTGCTGAAGGGCGAAGAGTGGCAGCGAGACTTTATTAAGCAGGTGAAAAACGGCGGTGTTGAACGGGTGTTGATGTAAGTCACCGTTCATGATGCTCCTGATTTTCTGATTACCGCGTCAATCATGCTCGTGTACAAGCTGCAGACTGCGCGTGTTTTCCTTGTCCTCAGACAAACCGGAAACACCTGAACAGCAACTTGTTTCTTTGGGAGCTCCAATAGCGATTGATCTGTCACCATGTTTTAGAGAGAGTCAGTTTCAATGAGTGTTCAATGCCTCTTTCCTGATCACATTGAGTCCCTGCCTTTGGAAGGGCTCTACCTTGGCTTGAATTTGTACCGTGCAGCGGGTGAAGGCGAGGTGCTGATCTACTCCAACTATGTTGCCAGTCTTGATGGCCGTATCTCCAGTTACAATCCTGCCAGTGGTGATTATGAAGTGCCAAAGTCATTGGCCAATGACCGTGACTGGTATCTTTATCAGGAACTGGCTGCGCAGAGTGACGTTCTGATCACTTCCGCCCGTTATTTTCGCCAGCTCTCAGCGGGCAATGCACAGGCCATGCTTCCAGTTGGCAGTCAATATCCGAAACTGATGGCATGGCGGAGAGAGCAGGGGCTGACGCCACAACCTGCCGTTGCCATTTTGAGCCGCTCGCTTGATATACCTCTGGAAGCAATCGATATGCTCAGCAAACGGGATATCTATCTGTTTACATCAGGAGCAGCAGACATAGACAAAAAAGAGGCGCTTGAAGCCCGTGGTGTTAAGGTGATTGCTGCCGGTGAAACAGCTGTTGAGGGTGTACGGCTAAGAGAGGCGTTGATTAATTTCGGTTTCAGAAGCGCCTATATGATTGCAGGGCCTGAAGTGCATCGCGAACTGATTGAAGCGGACGTGCTGGATCAGCTGTTTCTGAGCACGCGCTTCACACTTATGGGCAGCGAAGCGAGCCATAGTTTTTGTGAGGGGGAGCTCTCCCTGCTGCATACCATGCAGTTGCAGAGGCTCTATCTGGACCGGGAAGGTGAGCAGCTGTTTGCCCAATACAGTATGGAGAGATTATGAGTCGGGTTGAGGGGAAGATCGAGATGTTCGGCATTCCAAACTGCGACACCATTAAAAAAGCACGCAGGTGGCTCCAGGCAGAGGGTGTTGAGTATCAGTTTCATGATTATAAAAAAGAGGGTGTGGATGCATCTCTTTTATCTCAGTGGTGTGCCGCTCAGGGTTGGGAGGTTCTGTTGAACAGGCGCGGAACTACCTGGCGGAAGCTTCCTGATTCAGAAAAAGAGGGGATCAACGAACTTAAGGCTATTGAACTGATGGTCAAAAACCCGTCCATGATTAAACGGCCTGTTTTAATATTTGGTGACTGTGTCACCGTTGGCTTTTCACCAGAGAGTTATCAGCTGCTATTTAGCTGATGGATCTCTTCGGTAAAAATATAACGAGGGAAAAAGATCATGAGCCAGCATCACCACGAGAAGCTCTTTATTGATGGCCCGGCGGGAAATTTGCAGGCTATTTATCAGGCTGGTGATACAGGCAGGGCCACGGTTGTGGTCTGCCATCCACACCCCCGGTTCGGTGGAACCATGCGCAACAAAGTGGTCTACTGGATTGCCCGTGCCTTTGAGGATATCGGGCACCCTGTCCTTCGCTTCAACTTTCGAGGTGTCGAGCAGAGTGAGGGAGTCTGGGATGAGGGTGATGGTGAGGCAGATGATGTGGCGGCGGCACTGGAGTGGATGTATGAAAAGCATCCTGATGTTCCAATCTGGCTGGCCGGTTTTTCGTTCGGGTGTTACGCAGGGCTTAAGGCCGCAGGCCATGATGAACGGGTTGAGCGGATGTTTGCCATTGCCCCGGCTGTGAACCTCTGGGACTTCTCATTCATGCGCAGTGAAACACGTCCCCTCAGGGTGATTCACGGGACGGCTGATGAGTTGGTGCCTCATGAAATGGTATCTGCCTGGGTTGAGCTTCTGGACTCGGTAGATTACTCAGAGATTGAAGGGGCAGGGCACTTCTTTCCCGACCATCATCAGGCACTGCAATCAGCACTCATATCAAACCTCTGATTTAAGCATGAATTTCTGACGAAGCCGAATGGCTGGTTGAAATGACCACCGCAAGCGGCTGTCCGCATGCCGGGCTACTGAACGTTTTTGATCACCGTTCCCGGAGAGGGCGTTTTGTTCACATCCATACCATTCAGGGCGGCAAGCCGATCGGCTGTGAAACGGCCGAGTATGTGATTGCCTCGTTCAGCAAGGATTTTCCAGCTATCACCCCGTTTCCAGATATAGTTATGGATCTTCGGAACGTCCCCGTCTTTGGTGATGTCGTAGCTGCGGAAGCTGCTCCATATCCGGTTAAACTGTGTCTGGTAAGTGTTGATTTCATCCCGGAGGCTGTAGAGCAGAACGATAAACGCTCTGGGGCCATCAAGAAATACGGTCACATCAATGGCTGCCTTACTGACATGAGGTGCCGAGGCCATCACCATGCTTCGGGCATAAAGGTATTTTCCCTTTACCCCGCTTCTGATCTCACCCATATGCCGTTCCGGAAAGAGACGTTTCAGAATAGTTTCGGCCGATTCACGTTTTCGGAGCTCCTTTAGCCCCATATAGAAGTAGACCTGCTTCTGGCGGATTCGTGCGGCCAGAGCTTGCGGGGTATTCTGAATCACCCATTCATCAGGGAACTGCATCTGAAAACCGAGTTCGGGATGGATAAACCGGTGCCCAATAATGGCACCGTTCTCCGCGCTGTCTTTGAGGGGATAGCCATCCAGTGCTGCAAGCATCGCTTCACGGCCAACATAATTCATGCCGTCTTTCTGTAGGGCGGATGCCTGTGCAATAGCCTCCTCAATACGTGTTTTTGTCTCAGGGTGACTTGAAAATGCACCATGATAGACCTCTTTCGGTTTCTCACCCGTTGTATCCTGTTGCTCTTTTTTCGCAACAGCATCGAGTCGCTCAAGTGTCTTTAACAGTTCAATCGTTGCGTTGGCATCGTAACCGGCGCTTGTCAGGTATCTGAGTGACAACTCGTCAGATTCCAGCTCCTGTTCGCGCCCGTATCCCATGATCATGGCTGTCGCCAGAATATTACTCAGCTGTCCGGCAGCATCAGGAATGGGCACAAAAACTGAGGCTACAGCCATTCCAAGGTTGTATGCCTGTGCCTGGGTATAACGCTGAACAGCATGACGTGCCGTGACATGCCCTATCTCGTGGCCAAGCACAGCGGCAAGCTCTGCTTCGCTGTTGAAGTGTACCAGCAGGCCGCGATGGACGTAGATATAGCCACCCGGAAGTGCAAACGCATTGATGGTGCCGTCATCCACCACATGAAAGCGGTAGAAGAGCTCCGGACGATCAGAGGTGGTGGCAACACGCTGGCCAACTTTGTTAACATATTTCACCAGGGGATCATTACTCGGTAGCAGTGGCAGCTGTTTGGTAACCTCGCGTGCCATCTGTTGACCAAGTTCCAGCTCCTGTTTTTCGCTCATGAGTACAAAATCAGACTCTTTGGAGGCGGGGTTGGTCGCACAGCCTGAAAAAACCAGCGCAATCAGCAGTAGAGGGATATATCGTTTCATTACTCCAGTATCTCCAGGTCAAAGGGTGAATGCAAAGCGAGGTAGAGCTTGCCCCAGTTTGAGATGCGTATTTTCCCATGCACAACAACAATGTCACCATATTTAAGTTTTGGAGCAGTTTTAAACCACTTCCTGTGGGCTCTGGGAATGGAGACGTGGATATGGTTTAGCCTGAATCCCCAACTGTTTTTTTTGATCGAGTCTACCGAGCCGGTGACAACCCGAAATTGACCAATCTGCTTCCTGCCTGCTTCGTTTGAGCTGAGCACCTTAAAGCGGGGGATATTCCAGATACCTCGTTTTTCATCTCTGGCCTGCCGTTCTTTGATAAGCAACCTGGCGGCATGTCGGAAATTGGGGGCAAAGGTGTAGGCGTGTGCCAGTCCACTCTCAATCATATGTGCGTTGATCCATCTGCCGTCACGAAGGAATACATGAGCCAGCAGGCGGCCATAGCTGTCATGCTGCTCCGCATCAAACTCAAGCCGTACCGTTTTACCCAGCACAAGTTTCCTGAGCTCGTTTGTTGCCTGATCGGCGAGTGGCTGGCCGGGCTTGTCGTCCCGGGCGACTTCCGGGGTGTTGATGCCAAGCAGTCGAACCTTCTCACCTTTTCTGGTTTTGAAGGTATCACCATCATAAACTTTGCCGACTGTAACCCAGCGGCTGGTGCCGATCTGTGAAAATGTGCCTGCCCAACCGCTCTGTCCGGTAAGCAGAAGTGTAATCAGAAGCAGAGGCCGGATCAGTTGCATCGGTTAGCTGCCCAGCGTGCCAACAAGCTCCCTGTAGCTGTTCATATTGTGTCTCGTTAGATAACCGCGCAGCTCATCCAGTACCTTGCCGCAGAGCAATGGGTCGTAAAAGAGGCCGGTGCCCAGTCCAATCGTATCGGAGCCGGTAATGGCAAATTCAATGGCATCCTTCCCGGATGTAATCCCGCCCTGACCCAGAATCGGAATGTTATGTCTGGCGGCCACAGCACGGGTCTGGTGAATCTTCCACAATGCCACAGGCTTGATGGCAGGGCCTGAGAGGCCGCCGGAGATATTGCCGATCACAGGCGTTCTTGATTCAATATCCACAGCCATGCCGACCAGTGTGTTGATTACGGAGAGCCCATCGCTTCCTGCCTCAATCACCATACGTGCCGTTTCGGCAATGTCGGCATTGTTCGGTGAAAGCTTGGTGATCAGCGGCTTTTTTGTCATCGGGCGCATCGCTTCCACCACTTTGGCGGCCATCACCGGATCATTGCCGAAATGGACCCCGCCCTCTTTCACATTCGGGCAGGAGATGTTGATCTCAATGGCGGTGACCGGAGAGTTGTCGAATATGGCTGCGATTTCAGCGTATTCCGCAAGTGAAGTACCATTGGCATTGGCCCAGAACTGCGTCTCATCGTGTGGCAGGCCTGGCAGAATGTTGTCAACCACATGCCGCACTCCGGGATTCTGCAGGCCGATGGCATTGAGCATGCCCGATGGCGTTTCACAGACACGGTGCGGTGCATTGCCCATGCGCGGTTCAAGCGTCGTACCCTTGAGAATGACCGCACCGACATCTTTGTTGGAGAAACCCTCGACACGCGTGTACTCCTCGCCGAAACCGACACAGCCTGAAAGCAGCACGATTGGTGTTTGCAGTGTCAGCCCGGCAAAAGAGGTGGACAGATCAGGTTTGGACATGGTCAAAGGTTACCCGCAACATCATTGAACGTCATTGGGCGTTTTTGGCAACAGGTCGGAGGCCTGCAATAGCTGTCCACGAATATCTTTCGATTCGTCCGAGAGAATATGAAGGAAGGCGGGAGCAATATCGGCGGCGACCGGAACCGTGGCTGGGTTCAGACCCGGATAGGCACGTTCGAAGCTGCGGGTGCGCATACGCCCCGGATTGATGGTGTTAAAGCGCATCGGTGTGGATGGATGCTCGGCCTGCCACATGGCGGCAGCATAGCCCAGAGCCCGCTTGGCAAGCCCGTAGCCATGCCAGTTGGCCTGATCTTCTGTAATCATGTCGCAGGTGGTAAAGATCACCGATGCGGACTCAGCACGCGTGAGTAGTGGAAACATGATCTGGGTGAGCAGGTTGGGAGCGGTAAGATGGATATCGAGCGCACCTGTAAATGTTTTCGGTTTTACATACTGCATCGGAGCACAACGCTTCAAACTGCCTGCACAGTGGACCAGACCATCCAGGTGTGGAACCTGATCTTTCAGGGCAAGAAACAGCTTTCCATAGTTATCGAACCCGGTGAGATCAAACGGGATACAGAGGCAACGGCCACCGACCTCTTCAATCCGGTTCCGGGTTACCTCCAGTGCCTCTTCCACACGGCCGAGGGCAATCACATCGGCCCCCTCGGCTCCCAGCTGTTGGGCAATGGCACGACCCAGGCCCGATGATGCGCCGGTTACCATGATGATCCTGTTTTCAAATCGCTTGGACATGCAGGCTCCTTTACAGAGCTGGATAGTAACCACAGAGACACAGAGGCACAAAGGAAGAAAAGAATTAGAGAGTACAGAGAAGAGTAAAAACTTTGTCCCCAGTCGGGGATTTAATTCGGGGCGTCCTTGCTCCTCACCCTGCGGGCGGCTTGCAGCCGTCCAAACGGCTATCCAGCCTTTTTGTCCAAGGGTCATGCCTTGGTGTCTTTGTGGTTAGGTGTGTTCTCTGTGCCTGAAGGTGAATCGCGCAGCGAGAGAGGCTCCCCTGGGGGACTGTGGTGAATTGCTTTTTTTCTTTCCCCTGTGCTGGCGATGGCGAAATGATATGCTTTGCCGGATTATATTCCGGGGGTTATTTGTGGCTGAACATCAGTATATCTATTCCATGCAGGGCGTTGGCAAGGTTGTCGGCAATAAAAAAGAGATTCTGAAAGATATCTATCTCTCATTTTTCCCGGGTGCAAAGATCGGCGTGCTGGGGCTGAATGGCTCCGGTAAATCAACCCTGCTGAAGATTATGGCGGGTCTTGATACTGAAATCCTCGGTGAAGCCCGCCCTGCACCCGGTATTAAAATCGGTTATCTGGCACAGGAGCCGGAGCTTGATCCCGCCAAAGATGTGCGCGGCAACATCGAAGAGGCTGTCAAAGAGATCAAGGATGCACTGGCAGAGCTTGATGCGGTGTATGCAGCCTATGCGGAACCCGATGCGGATTTTGATGCCATTGCAGTCAAACAGGCCAGGCTGGAAGATATTATCAATGCCGCCGATGGCCATGATCTGGATCGCAGGCTTGAGGTGGCTGCTGATGCGCTGCGTCTGCCGGCATGGGATGCGGATGTGACCAAACTATCCGGGGGTGAGCGCCGTCGTGTGGCTCTCTGCCGTCTGCTGCTCTCCAATCCGGACATGATCCTGCTTGATGAGCCAACCAACCATCTGGATGCTGAGTCGGTCGCCTGGCTGGAACGTTTCCTGCACGACTATCCGGGTACTGTTGTGGCTGTGACCCATGACCGATATTTCCTTGATAATGTGGCGGGCTGGATTCTTGAGCTTGATAGAGGCAAAGGAATCCCGTTTGAGGGCAACTACTCATCATGGCTTGAGCAGAAAGATGCGCGCCTGAGTCAGGAGAGTAAGGAGGAGTCCTCCCGTCAGAAAGCAATCAAACAGGAGCTGGAGTGGGTCCGCCAGGGCACAAAGGGAAGGCACGCCAAGTCCAAGGCCCGTCTGAAAGCCTTTGATGAGCTGGCGAGCAAAGAGGTGCAACAGCGTAATGCCACCAAACAGATATTCATTCCTGCCGGTGAGCGTCTGGGGGACATCGTTTTTCAGGCTGAACATGTGAAAAAAGGGTTTGGTGACCGCCTGCTGGTTGAAGACCTTAACTTCAGCCTGCCGCGTGGTGGCATTGTGGGTATTATCGGAGCCAATGGCGCGGGTAAAACAACACTGTTCCGCATGTTTACCGGCCAGGAGACACCTGATGCCGGTAAGATGATCAAAGGTGAGACGGTTCAGCTATCCTACGTGGATCAATCCCGTGATGCCCTGGATGACAACAAAACAGTATTCGAAGAAATTTCCGGAGGTTCGGATTTCGTCACTCTTGGTAAAGCCGAAGTGCCATCACGTGCCTACTGTGGCCGTTTCAACTTCAAGGGGACGGACCAGCAGAAGAAAGTCTCCATGCTCTCCGGTGGTGAGCGCAACCGCCTGCATCTGGCCAAGATGCTTAAAGAGGGCGGCAATGTGCTGCTGCTCGATGAGCCGACCAATGATCTGGATGTGGAAACCCTGCGCGCACTGGAAGAGGCACTGCTCGATTTTGCCGGTTGTGCCGTAGTCATCTCACATGATCGCTGGTTTCTCGATCGTATTGCCACACATATGCTTGCCTTTGAAGATGACGGGCATGTGGAGTGGTTTGAGGGCAACTTCGCCGAATACGAAAAGGATAAAGAGCGCCGACTCGGTAAAGATGCAACCCAGCCGCACCGGATCAAATACAAGAAACTGGCTTAAGCAGTCTTCTCAACGACAGACCGAAGAGGCGATATCCCGGGGTATCAGTCCCA
>JAIPJD010000003.1 GCA_021734365.1 Mariprofundaceae bacterium
CCGTGAGATCAGCCGTCGCCTGCGCAGCGCCGACAACCAGCTGTTCCAATCCAGATTCAGCCGGAATAGTGCCTGAGCAGCCGGATACAGGCAGGATATCCGCAGGCAGGTCGCCTATCCGGACTTCCATCCACACTCCATGCAGGCATACTGCGCCGCCATGTCTTCTTCTGCATCAAAAGCGCTTACCTTTGAACTGCTGAAAACCGATACATCCGGCCATGCCCGTCACGGCCGGATTACACTGCCGCACGGTGTGGTAGAGACACCTGTATTCATGCCGGTCGGCACACAGGGTACTGTAAAAAGCCTGACACCTGCCGACCTGACCGATGATATCGGCGCCCGGATCATCTTAGGAAACACATATCATCTGATGCTTCGCCCCGGTGCCGACAACATTGAAAAACTGGGCGGGCTGCACAAATTCATGGCATGGGACCGCCCGATCCTCACCGACTCCGGCGGTTTCCAGGTATGGTCACTCGGTGCGCTTCGCAAAATCGAGGAGCACGGCGTCCATTTCCAGTCACATATCGATGGTTCCCGCTGGTTTCTGGGGCCCAAAGAGAGCATGGAGATTCAGAGAAAACTGGGCAGTGATATCGTCATGGCCTTTGATGAGTGCACCCCCTACCCGTCCACATGGGAGGAGGCTCGCGATTCGATGCAGATGTCGATGCGCTGGGCGGCTGAGTGCCGTGAACATCTTCCGGTCAATAACAGTCAGGCGCTGTTCGGTATTGTACAGGGTGGCATGTATGATGACCTGCGTCTGGAGAGCCTGAAGGCAGTCGCGGAAATTGACTTTGAAGGCATCGCCATTGGTGGCCTCTCAGTGGGAGAACCCAAGGAGGAGATGTTGAAGGTGCTGGACAACCTCACGCCCCATCTGCCGACCGGAAAACCACGTTATGTGATGGGTGTCGGTACGCCGGATGACCTGATCGAGGGCATTAATCGGGGTATCGACATGTTTGACTGTGTCATGCCGACACGCAATGCCCGCAATGGAACCATCTTCACCGACTTTGGTAAGATAAACATAAAAAACCTTAAACATCAGATGGATGGGCGTCCTGTCATGGAGGATTGTGACTGCTATACCTGCACCCATTTCTCCCGCGCTTATCTGCGTCATCTCTACATGGCGAAGGAAATTTTAAGTTCGAGGTTGAACAGTTTGCATAATCTTCACTACTATTGCGACCTCATGCGCCGGGCACGCAATGCAATTGAAGAGGAAAGATGGCCCGAATTTCGCGATCAGTTTTTAGCAACCTATCGCAGCGGTACTGAAGAGTAACGCCACATGAGACAGTTTATTAATTGGGAGAACAGAGAATAACATGAACAACTTCAATCCATTTATTTACCACCTTGTGGCCGCCGCCGCACTGGCCATGGCAACCATAAAGAGTGCACATGCCGAAGCAGCAGGCGCTGGCGGAGGTAACAGCTTCGCATCTTTGGTCCCTCTGGTTTTGATCATGGTAATCTTCTACTTCCTGCTTATTCGTCCACAGCAGAAAAAGCTGAAAGAGCACAAGGCCATGGTAGAGGCGACCAAAAAAGGCGACTCTGTAATCACCGGTGGCGGCATCATTGGTAAGGTTTCAGCAGTGAAGGATGACATTCTGACCGTTGAGATTGCCGAGGGCGTCAAGGTCAAGGTTAAACGTGACACCATCGTCGGTGCGGCTGAATAACAGCTACACTCGAAAAATTTAATAAAACAGTTCGACAAGAACCCGAAAGGAATAACTCATGCAAGCTTATCCTCGCTGGAAACTCTGGCTGATCCTGACCGTACTGGTGGTCTCAGCCATGGGTACGCTCCCTAACCTCACAACACCACCATCATGGTGGCCATCTGCTGTAAGCCAGCCGATGAACCTTGGCCTGGATCTGAAGGGCGGCATTCATCTGGTTATTGATGTGAATGTTGAAAAGGCAGTTGAACACAGTGTTGAGGAGGATGTCGACACGGTCCGCCGCCTGCTGCGTGAAAACAAAATTCGCTATAGCAAGCTGGATGCGGACGGCAGCACACTAATCGTTCAGATCAAGAATGATGCAGATGCTGCAGCTACTGAGGGGCTAATCAATAAGGATATGTCGGGCTACACCGTTGTGGCTGAGGCAGGTCGCTTTACCCTGACCATCACCGAAACTGAAGCCAAAGAGATTAAAAAGTTTGCCGTTGACCAGTCCATCGAAGTGATCCGCAACCGCGTTGACGCTCTGGGTACCACCGAGCCTGTGATCGTCAAGCAGGGTGAGCGCCGTATTCTGGTGCAGATTCCGGGCTATGAAGATTCTGCCCGTGCCAAGAGCCTGATCGGCCGTACGGCACAGCTGGAGTTCAAACTGGTCGATGAGAAGGGTGATCTGGACAAGGCACTCTCCGGCAAGATTCCTCAGGGTGATGTTATTGTATATGGCAAGGCTGAGGACCGTGGCGGCAATGCCGTGCGCCAGCCCTACCTGCTGAAGAAGCGCACCGAACTTTCCGGTTCCGAAGTGGCCGATGCGCGCGTGTCGATTGACTCCCGCTATAACGAATATGCGGTAACCCTGAAGTTCAACAACAAAGGTGCCCGTAAGTTTGACAAACTGACCAGTGCCCATGTCGGTGAACGTTTTGCCATCATCCTTGAGGGCGTGGTTCAGTCAGCGCCTGTCATCCGCGAACGCATCTCGGGCGGTACCGCACAGATCACCGGCAGCTTCACATCTCAGGATGCACGTGATCTGGCCATCGTACTGCGTGCCGGCGCCCTGCCCGCTCCGGTTAAGGTGGTGGAAGAACGCTCCATCGGCCCGAGTCTGGGTCAGGACTCAATTGAACAGGGTATGAACTCGATTATCTACGGCTGTATTGCCGTGCTGATTTTCATGGTGGTCTACTATCGCCTCTTTGGTCTGGTTGCCAACGTTGCCCTGATTTTCAACATGCTGTTGATCGCCGCAGCCATGAGCATGATCGGCTCCACGCTGACCCTGCCGGGCATCGCCGGTATCGTATTGACTATCGGTATGGCCGTGGATGCCAACGTGCTGATCTTTGAACGAATCAGAGAAGAGATCAGGCTAGGAAAAACACGCCTTGCAGCCATTGATGGCGGCTATGACAAGGCTCTCTCCACCATCGTTGATGCCAACATCACCACACTGATTGCGGCGATTGTACTGTTCCAGTTCGGCACCGGACCTGTAAAGGGATTTGCCGTCACACTCTCTGTCGGTATTCTGGCCTCCATGTTTACCGCCATTATGGTGACCCGTGCCATCGTTGCTCTCTCCATTAAGAAAAAGAGCAAGAAAGAACTGAGCATTTAAGGATATATCATATGCAACTTATTAATCCTGACCTAAAAATTGATTTTCTCGGTAAGCGTAAACTGGCCCTGATCTTCTCGGGCGCGCTGCTGCTGCTCTCTCTCGGCCTTGTCGCGGGCAAAGGGCTCAATTTCGGCATCGACTTTACCGGTGGTACGCTGGTGGAGGTGAAGTTTACACAGGCTCCTGCCATCGCCGATATACGTGAAGCACTGACACCTGTCGGCTTTGGCCAGGCAATCATCCAGGAGTTCGGTGCACCTGAAGAGATTCTGATCCGTGTACAGAACCGGGATGCCTCCGATTCATCCAAAATAAGCACTGACATCCTTGACGCACTGGGTGTCGGCCTTGGCGCTGACAATGTTGAGATGCGCCGTGTGGAGTTTGTCGGTCCACAGGTAGGTGAAGAGCTGACCCAGGCCGGTCTTCTGGCTGTTCTGTTTGCCATGCTTGCGATTCTGGTCTACGTCACATTCCGGTTTAAATTACGTTTTGCCATCGGTGCGGATGCTGCCCTGTTGCATGATATCACACTGGTCGTCGGCATCTTTGCGCTGACAGGCAAAGAGTTCACGCTGCCTGTCGTGGCCGCAATCCTTACCGTGATCGGTTACTCACTGAACGACACCATCGTGGTTTTTGACCGCATCCGTGAAAACCTTGAAGCCAACCGCAAAAGAAAGAATCCGGAGAGTGAAGTGGATGTGGTTAACGGATCCATTAACCAGACACTGTCACGCACATTAATGACGTCACTGACCACACTGCTTGTAGTGCTTTCCCTCTTCTTCTTTGGCGGTGAAGTGATTCATGACTTCGCATTCGCACTGATTGTCGGCATTATGGTGGGTACCTACTCCTCCATTTATATCGCCAGCCCTGTCATGCTGTCACTTGAAGGACGCTTTGAAACCAGTGACGAAGAGATGGAAGAGATGGAGGCGAAGCCCTGAGTCTGGGCTCCACATTTCAGGCGGACATCTCGCCTGAGCCCGGGGAAGGCTCGCTCCTTTTCCGTGGCTACGAGGATGACTGCTTTATCATCGGAGAGGGCCGCTACCATAGCGGCCTTCGTTTTCATAAGCGTAAGCTCATTGAGCCATGGGGGCCGGAACGGCTTGGTGCGCTGACCATTGAAGATATTTCATGGGCAATAGAAAACCCGCCCGAGATTCTGTTGATCGGCACAGGCAGAACCACTGCATTTCCCGACCCTGCCATTCTGGATGCTCTGGCTGATGCTCATATCGGCTTTGAGTGCATGGATTCAAGGGCTGCAGCCCGCACCTACAACATCCTGATAGCAGAGGGACGCGATGTATCGGCCGCCATGCTGCTACCCAACGCGGGGAATTAATTAGATGCTAAAAAATATATCCGTCTATTTTTCAGCTAACGCAATCACAAAAGCGTGGTTTTGCGATTGCTCACAAAATCAGCTGTTAGTACAGTCTGATTTTGCAACCCGTCCATGGGTTGACTGAGGTTTAATTGACCATGTCCCGTTACGAACTCTCCATTGAAACCCACTTCTCCGCCGCACATCAATTGCGCGGTTATCCCGGTGACTGTGCACGCCTGCACGGCCATAACTGGCATGTGAAACTCTTTGTTGAGTGCACACAGCTTGATGAACTGGGGATGGGAATCGACTACAAAATCATGAAGCAGGAAGTAAAAGCGGCCATTGATAAGTGGGACCACTACAATCTCAACGATATCCCGCCATTCGATCAGATTAACCCGACCAGCGAAAATGTTGCCCGCCTGCTGTGCGAAGAGATGCAACGGCGACTGGACAGCGACCGGATCAAAGTCTCGCGCGTTGAGATTGCCGAGACCTGTGCTGCCAGAGTGATCTACTGGCCCGATCCGGCCTGACCCCGAACGTCTGCTTTCACAGATTCTAGGGTGTTGCATCGACGGGTTGAATCCGCAGCCAAAAGCGGACATTCACACTGCGCAAACTGATGCATTCACTCTATTCAGAGTTACTGCCAACTTAGACACAACTTTACGTCTTCTTGTAGATTGAAAGCTATACGCTGAACCTTTTACCTTCATAGGCTTTTAAACAGGCGTCCACGACCTCAGGATCATATAAAATACCGCGTTTGGTCTTGATTTCATCCAGGGCAGCTTGAATCCCTAATGATGCTCTATAAGGGCGATGAGAGCTCATAGCTCCTGCCACATCGGCAACAGCCACAATTCTTGCCTCCAGACAAATCTGCACGCCATTGAGTCCTTGTGGATAGCCAGAGCCATCCATGCGTTCATGATGTTGATGGGCAATATCAGCTAAAGGCCATGGGAACCGAACATCCTTTAATATATCATATCCCAAGCCTGCATGCGTTTGTACTAATTGATACTCTACATCTGTCAACTTGCCGGGCCTTGATAAAATCTCGGCAGGTATTTGAAGTGTCCCGATGTTATGGATGGTGGCCCCCAACCTGACCCCTGTAATTTGATCTTCATCTAACCCCATCTCTCCTGCAATGGCACAAGCAATTTCAGCTACCCGTTGCTGATGCCCTGCGGTGTAGGGGTCTCTCATCTCAACAGCTTTGGCTATGACTTTCACGGTATCAAGCAGATTGTTTTTAAGGTCGAGATGACTCTTGACCAGCTCAGCCGCACGCTTCTCTTTCTCTTCGTTCTGGAAGGCGAGCTCTTTATTGGCGATGAGCAGCTCAGCCGCACGCTTCTCTTTCTCTTCGTTTTGGAAGGCGAGCTCTTTATTGGCGATGAGCAGCTCAGCCGCACGCTTCTCTTTCTCTTCGTTTTGGAAGGCGAGCTCTTTATCGGCGACGGACCGCCCCAAAAGCCACTTCATAGCAGCTTCTCAATGGGCGTTTTAAATAAAGTGGAACGCCGAAAGGAATCTTTGGTTAGGTCACACTCCTCAATAACAGACCTCCTGTATAGCCAATTATAACAGGTGTTTCGTAGGCTTGCTGAAATAGAACTTAGAATATAGGCCATATGAAACTGAATCCGCAGCCGAAAGCGGACATTGTGACATCTTTCAGAGACGGCGGGGCGAAAGATTGGCAGTATCGCCCCATATCCGTTTCAATAGCATCGGCGGCAGCTGATCCCGCACAAGTTGGCCGGAGATATACCATACTGGAGATATTATCTTGGCCAAACCGAATTACAGCTACGAAAAACGTCAGAAAGAGCTCGCCAGACAGAAAAAGGCGGAAGAGAAGCGCCTGCGTAAAATGGAGAAGCGGAATGGAACAGCCGATAAAGAGATGGCTGAACTACCCGATCATGAGGAGCAGCCCGCACCGTCTGCCGACGGGACTCCGCCTGAGTAACACCTGGCACTATTCATCTCCCTGAGCGGACAGACGTTTGGGATCAAACAGGGCCTTAAGCGGAGGCCCTTACACCTCAAAATCAACCAGCGTCCGTTCACGGGCATACCTCTTCACCAGTGGAACCACTGCCTGATGTAGAGGATGTAACTGATAATCCTCCAGCGCCTGTCTACTCTCAAGCTCCGAATAGAGCACAATATCTGCAGACTGGTCGCTGTCACTAAAGTCAATCCCTGCTTCAATGTGCAACAGCCCCGGAATCCTCCCCTGCAGGTTTTCCAGAGACTTTTTGATCATCACGGCACTCTCACGCCTGGTCACGCCATCGACCGCATCATGCAGCCGCCACATCACAATATGTTTTACCATCTGATCATCCTTTCCCTGTTATTAACGTTGAATTATTCAACAAATTTCTCTACCACCACATTGCGTCCCCACAGGTGAGAGACCATCGACTGGCTGTGTTCGATCTCCCCGCTGCTAAAAAACTGTACGCCACCCGCGGAGCTGGTAGCCGCAGAGAGCCGGTTTTTCTCAAGCTGCCGCTTTAATTCAACTGCAATCGCACTCCCTGTATCAAGAATCGTCACATTCCTGCCGACAATCTCCCGAATCAGTGGCGTGAGAAACGGGTAATGGGTGCAACCAAGCACGAGCACATCCACACCACGTTCAAGCAACGGCAGAAGATGTACTTTCAGCAGTTTCCGTGTTTTATCGCTGTCAAAATCACCTGCTTCAACCTGCTCGACCAGCCCGAGCCCCGGCTGAAAAATTACCTCTGCACTGCTGCCGAAACGTTTAACCAGCATGGAAAACTTTTCACTTGCCAGTGTGCCGCTGGTGGCCAGAACACCGATCACCCCTGATCCGGTTGCCTCCACAGCCGGTTTGACCGCTGGCTCCATGCCAATAATCGGCAGTGAAAAATCCTGCCGAAGGTTCTCAATAGCGGCGGCTGTCGCGGTATTACAGGCAACCACCAGCGCCTTGGCTCCCCGGTCAATAAAAAAAACGGTAATCCGGCGGCAGCGCTCCTCAATCTCCCCGGGTGTCAATGAGCCGTAGGGCATATGGGCACCGTCAGCCACATAGATCAGCTGTTCATCCGGGAGAAGATCGTGAACGTGCCGGAGCACCGACAAGCCGCCGATACCTGAATCAAAGATCCCGATAGGTTGTTGACTGCTCAATCCCTCTGCTCCCTTTCATATAATGTGAACACCCTGAATTCTACCTCGACAGATATAAGAATTGCTAACTAATCTGTTTTAATTTCAAAAGTCGTGCTATATGTTATCCCATATAACAACATTAAGCGGGAGCGTTCGTATGTCTGATAACAAGGATGGAGACACAACAAAATCACCCGTTGAATTTGACTCTGAGTCAACCATTGAACTGGATATCAGCAAGCTTGGCATCGTCACCTCACCCTCAGCTAATGAGGATCCGCCTGATGATGATCTCGACGATGTGGACATCGATGATCTGATGGAAATTTATGACAATCTGAAAAAGGAAGTACCTCCTGCCACCGGGCCCGACAGTCATGAGCAGGACTCATCCCATGCAGATGTCGACTTCGGTAAACTCAATGCCGAAGACATTCCGGAGCCTGCCGGGGAAGCCGATGAGAATCTCGCAGGCGGTGAATATCTTCCGGAGACGGCAGAAAAGCCTGTCGACAGTGACCATATGTTCGACCTTAGCATCTCAGACCTGCCTGATGAAGATGCTGAAGAGGAGAGTGAATTCCTCACCGGGAACTCCGCCGCAGCATCAGATGAGCCGCCACTTATGGGATCCACCGATGATGAAGCGCTGCAACCTGTGGTTGAGCTGACCGAAGAGATGCTGGCTGATTCCGGTGACAGCGATCCCGACAGTCCTGAACTCTCCACCGGAGAAAATGATCTTCTCTCTGAGGCCGTGCATAAATTCAGCGACGGGAGCTCAGCGAGTGCTGCAACAGACAACCATGATGCCGATGACCTCGATCTAACCACCAGAGAGATCAGCGTTACCGCAGCAGCTGAAGCCACGGCAAAAGATGTTTATGATGATGAGGAAGAAGAGGAAATTCCGGAGATTGATGTTGAGCTCGTGGCTCCTCCGGAGCCTGAAACCACAGCCGACAATCCGACAGAAGAGCCCGTTGCAGATGTGGCCAGAAAACCGGGAAGTGGAGGCTCAAATGCCATTCCGGTTCTCTTCGGCATTCTGGGTCTTGCAGCAGGCGGGTTTGGTGGCTGGATGGCGTTTGATGCAACTGAAAAGGTAGCTGACCTGGAGCGGCGGGTTCAAACCCTGTCAGTAGCGGACAGCGATTCGAAAAGCCGTGATATGGCTGATATTCAGCAACGGCTGGGTAAAATTGAACGTCGTCTGATGGGTGCACCAACCCTTGAAGCGGCAGCTCCGCTGGGAACCACGCAACATGTGGAGGGCAGGCCACCAGAACCGGCAGAGATGGTTGCTTCACAACCGGAACCTGCTGAGGAGATCGTTCTACAATCAGAACCGGTCACCCCGCAAACACCCATCTCCCCCACCCCGTCGAACGGTGACTGGGTTGTTAATATCTCATCACATGCAAATGAGGAGATGGCGACCAGAGAGAATGCGCGCCTTCAGGGGCTGGGGTTGAACTCTGAAATCCACGCGGCCCAAATCAGGGAAAGAACGTGGTATCGGATACAGATCACCGGCTTTGCCTCCAAGGATGAAGCCAAAGCGAAACTCAGGGAACTGCGGCAGTACTCCGGCATTGAAGATCCATGGATCGGTAAACAGTAACGGCCGGCGGCAGTAATCCCGCTTAACCCTCCGGTTCATTCATTTAAAGCCACCGTAAGGCTTTTTAAAAAAAACCGACTCAGGTAGTTGATTCCCCGGGTAAGGAGAAAATGAATGACCCTTTGTCGATATGGGCGGGTGTGCGCAGTAGCATTTGTATCAGGCCTGATGCTGTTTCCGGAAACCGGAACAGCTGCAACCATACCCTCCGCTGAAGAGGTGCCCTTCTATATTGGAAGGTTTTCCAATGGCACGCTTGATGGGTGGGAAAGCAAATCCTTTGATGGTAAAACCATCTATACACTTATCATGGATTCAACATCGGATCAGAAAAGCAGGATGCTCAAGGCCAGCAGTCACAACGCCGCATCAGGTCTTTTTCGGGAACTTCGAATTGATCTCAGAAAAACTCCATGGATTCACTGGTCATGGAAAACCGAACATCTGTTTTCCAATATTAATGAAAATGAAAAGAGTGGTGACGACTTTGTTGTACGCCTCTATGTAATCATTGATGGTGGCATCTTTTTCTGGAACAGCCGCACGCTGAATTATGTCTGGTCATCTTCACATCAAACAGGTGAAACGTGGCCCAACCCGTATACATCCAACGCCACGATGCTCGCCGTAGAGTCGGGCAAGGCCAGGCTCGGGCAATGGCAGCACTACAAACGTAATGTATACGAAGATTTACGTCGGCTCATCGGCAAAGATATCCGCTATATTGATGCTGTTGCCATTATGACAGACAGCGACAACTCAGGGCAAAAGGCCACCTCCTACTATGGTGATATCTTCTTCACTTCGAACTAACTTTTCGACAGTCGCCGATGAAGCCTTTATGCTTCCTGCCGTTATTTCTTTCAGCTCTGCCTACAGGAGAACAGCTTCATGGTATCGAACATCGATCAATCCCGGAAAGATTTTCAGCGGGCGCAAAAGCTTCTTCCCGGCGGCGTAAACTCACCGGTTCGTGCCTTCAAATCAGTGGGTGGTACCCCGCGTTTCTTCGCCAGGGCTTCGGGTGCCTATGTCTGGGATGTGGATGGCAACCGGTACATCGATTATGTCGGTTCATGGGGGCCGATGATTCTTGGCCACACACACCCTGATGTCGTCAGAGGGGTACAGGAGACTGCGGCACTCGGCATGAGTTTCGGCGCGCCGTGTGAGCTGGAGATTGAACTTGCCCAACTGGTGATCGATATGGTGCCATCCATTGAGGTGGTCCGTTTTGTCAACTCAGGCTCGGAGGCGACCATGAGCGCTCTTCGCCTGGCACGTGGCTTTACCGGCCGTGATAAGTTCATCAAATTTGATGGCGGCTACCACGGCCATGCTGATGGCTTTCTGGTGAAAGCAGGTTCGGGTGCTGCAACCTTCGGTGAACCCGACTCTGCCGGTGTACCTGCCGACTATGCCAAATTGACGCTGACGGCTCCATTCAATGATATTGAAGCAGTCAAACGCCTGTTTGCCGAAAATAGGGGTGAAATTGCCTGCATTATTGTGGAACCTGTTCCCGGCAATACCGGTGTTATGCTGCTCAATGATAACGGTTTCCTGCAACAGCTGCGTGATATCTGCAATGCTGAGGGGGCTCTGCTGATCTTTGATGAAGTGATGTGCGGTTTCCGCGTCGCACCGGGTGGTGCACAGGAGCGCTTCGGCATCATGCCTGATCTCACCTGCCTCGGTAAAATTATTGGCGGAGGCCTGCCAGTTGGCGCTTACGGCGGTCGCGAAGATATTATGCGCATGATCTCACCGGACGGCCCTGTTTATCAGGCCGGCACTCTCTCCGGTAACCCTCTGGCGATGCGTGCAGGGCTGGAAACCCTCTCCCGCCTTCGTGCTCCGGGTTTCTACGAGGAGCTTGATCGCAAAACCACCCGTCTGGTCGAAGGGTTGCTGGAGGGGTGCAGGGCGGCCGGTGTGCCTGCCGTTGCCAACCAGGTCGGTGCAATGTTTACCGTCTTCTTCACCGAACTTGATGCCGTCACCTGTTGCAGCGATGTGAGCAATGAGTGTGACCTTGCTTTCTTCGGCAGGTTCTTCAATGCGATGCTTGATGAAGGTGTTTACCTCGCCCCGTCCCAGTTTGAGGCCGCATTCGTGTCGGCAGCGCACACCGATGAAGACATCGAAAACACCATCGCCGCCGCTGCTCGCGTGCTGACAAGGCTTAAGGTATGAAACTGAACCACAAAGGCACCAAGACTCCAAGTAGTACAAACATATCCTTTTTGCCTTCGTGCCTTCGTGTCTTTGTGGTTAGGAGCCCTTCTCATGACTTTGATTGATGACATTAAATTCAATGAGGCCGGGCTTGTCCCGGCCATCGCGCAGGATGCCGGGACAGGTCGCGTGCTGATGATGGCCTGGATGAACAAAGAAGCCATCCGGCAGACGATTGAGACAGGCTTTGCCCACTACTACTCCCGCTCCAGAAACAGGCAGTGGAAAAAGGGCGAATCCAGCGGTCACGTTCAGGAGATAGAGGAGATGTTCCTCGACTGTGATGGCGACACCATCCTGCTGATCGTCAACCAGACCGGGCCTGCCTGCCACACCAACCGTGAGTCCTGCTTTTATAAGCAGCGACAGGATGACAGGTGGGTCAGCTTCGATGAGCCACAGGAGTGAGGAAGAAGAGATGCGTGCAGATACACTAAAAAACCTGACTGAAGTGATCGAATCCCGCAAGGGTGCCGACCCTGAATCCTCCTATGTATCCTCTCTCTTCTCCAGGGGTGAGGATAAGATCCTTGAAAAGGTGGGCGAAGAGGCCACCGAAACCATTCTTGCCAGCAAGTCCGGCGACAGGGAGAAGATCGTCTATGAAACTGCCGACCTCTGGTTTCACACCATGGTGATGCTGGCGCATCACGGGTTGAGCAGCGAAGATGTACTGTCCGAGCTTGCACGCCGCTTCGGTGTTTCAGGGCATGAAGAGAAGGCTTCAAGGAAGTAATTTTCCGGCAAATCCAGATAGCACATAGCCTGCTTATTGGTAATAACCCCGGGTTACATATAGATTGACCGGGACTGCGTAGTAGATCAGGCGGTTAACACACCTGATTGAAGCAACCCTGCTGCGTAATATCGAATCTATCGATGCAGCAGGTATTTATGACTTCATTGCGCGTGCGCTACCAGACCGTTGAGTTTGGAACTACGGACATTCATGTGCGCACCCTGCGCAACAATCAGGAATTTTCCGACGATGACGGTGTTGCCGAAAAACTGGGGATTTCATCGGCCACATGGCCCCTGTTCGGAATCGTCTGGCCTTCGGGTGAGGTTCTCGCTCACCTGATGGTTAACCAGCAGGTAAACGGCAGGCGTATTCTTGAAGTCGGCTGTGGCATTGCCCTTTCCAGCATTGTTCTTAATCACCGCTCTGCAGACATCACAGCCACCGATTACCATCCGGAAACAGAACGTTTTCTTAATGAGAACACAGCCTTAAATAACGACAGGGATATTCCTTTCATTCGTACGGGATGGGCAGATAAAGAAACCGGTCTGGGCAAATTTGATCTCATTATCGGCAGTGACCTGCTGTATGAGCGTGGCCATGCCGAACTGTTATCCGGATTCATCGACCAGCATGCCAACCCTCAATGTGAAGTGATACTCGTTGACCCGGGGCGTGGACATCACGCACATTTCAGTAAAAAAATGGTGGATCTGGGCTACTCGCACAGCCAGAGCAGGCCTGACAATACCGGCTACCTGGAAAAGCCGTTCCCAAAAGGTCAGATTCTCCGCTACCGGCGCCAGGCCCGGATCTCTCCATCATGACGGCGCAATTGACTTCAGCGCGCGCAGACTCAAGCATCTCCCGCTAAAATTTAATCCCTAACCCACCAAAGTTGCGCTTGGTGGTTGCACCCACAGGAACCATTAATCATGAGCAGAGAATCAGAACTACAGGCACGCAGTGAATCCGGATGTGAACTATGTGGTGCAACCGAAAATCTGGGTGTCTATGAGATTCCCCCATCCTCCAGCGGCAACGCAGATCAGTGCGTATTTATCTGCGACACCTGCCGCGAACAGATTGAAAACCCTGACAGGGTGGATGCCAACCACTGGCGCTGCCTGAACGATTCGATGTGGAGTCAGGTGCCGGCAGTACAGGTGATGGTGTGGCGCATGCTCACCCGCCTGAGAGCCGAAGGCTGGCCTCAGGACCTGCTTGATATGCTCTATCTGGATGATGAAACCCGCATCTGGGCGGAATCCGGCATGCAGAGTGAAGGTACGGCCAAACATCTGGATAGCAACGGCGCCGTGCTGGAGGCAGGCGATACAGTTACACTGATCAAGGATCTGGATGTGAAAGGCAGTAGCATTACGGCCAAACGCGGTACCGCCGTGCGCGGCATTCGCCTGGTTGCCGACAACCCCGAACAGATCGAGGGCCGCGTTGAGGGCCAGCAGATTGTCATCCTGACAAAGTTTGTGAAGAAGTCGAACTGATCAGACCGGAAACAGATCTGCATTCGATTCCCTTAAATCTGATTGATCAGTGAATCGGCTGTTCGAGAAAAATTTCAATCCGGCGGTTCTTTGCCCGCCCCTCGACCGTACGGTTATCATCAACCGGTTCAGCATGGGATCGTCCAACCACCTGAACCCGCTCTTCACTGATGCTTTCACCCCAGATAAACACGCGTGCTACGGCAGCGGCACGGGCTGCAGAGAGTTCCCAGTTATCGGTAAAACGCTGTTTAAGTTCAGGTCGCGTAATCGGCAGCAGATCGGTATGCCCCACGATGCGAATGGACGTATCCGGCGCCTGTCTTAAACTGGCCGCCACCTTGCCAAGCACGTCTCTGCCGGGCTCATCAATAACAATAGAGGCGGATGGAAACAGCACATCCTGAGGCATGGTGACTTTCACTTCACGCTCGGAAAGCTGCTCAATCTGGATGCGTTGGGCGTCAATTTCGGATTTGAGATTTTGCTTCATGGAATCGTAAGCCGTCTGCAATTCAGCCAGTTGGCGCTCAAGAGCCTCTTTCTGTTCGGCCTTGCGATGCATAGCCTCATATTCGGCAGGTGACATCGTTTTACATGATGTAAAAGCTACACCCATCATCAGGCATAAAGTGAAAAAGATAAGACTTCGTTTCACAGACTAACCTCCCGTGTACTGATATCTCCCTGTGCAAAAGGTTAGCTTAAATAGGGGGTGTTGAAAACGCAAGCGCCACGGAGGCAAGAGAAGGCCGCTCATAACGCCGCTGAATTGAAGTCTCTTTGATTATCACCGCCTCCTTGTTACATTTCAGTTCATAGCAGATCTTTTTATGCTCAAGCGGGGAGTATCACCATGACTGATTGTCTCTTTTGCAAAATTGCCGCAGGTGAAATCCCCTGTAACAAGGTTTATGAAGACGAGGATTTCCTCGCCTTTCATGACATCAATCCGAAAGCACCGGTACACGTGCTGGTGATCCCCAGGCACCACCTTGCATCACTCAATGATGCCGATGATCAGGATATCGGACTGCTGGGGCTGCTCATGGATGCCACCCGGAAAGTGGCCAGAGAACTTGGTGTGGATGATCCCGGTTACCGCGTCATTCTCAATGTCGGCAAGGGCGGCGGTCAGGAGGTGTTTCATATCCATGTTCATATTCTGGGTGGCAAAACACTTCCATTTTGAGCAACCGTCATAAGCGACCACGCTCCAGGCTAACCCCCGCTTACAACAACATAGCCGGAATCCTTGGCCATGATCGTTTTAGCGAGCTGGTAGCTATCTCACAACTGCGCCGTATCTGGGCCGATATTGTCGGCGAGATGATGGCTGCACGTACCGAACCGGTCAGTATTGAGAAAGATGGTGGTGTGAACTGCCTGTTCATTGCTGTGGATCATCCGATCATGTCACAGCAGATTCGCTTTCTTCGTGACGATATCCGAAAGGCCTGTTTTAAACGCTGCCAAATCGAAACACTGGTCAAGGTTCGCACTCGCCTTCAGCCCGGTGCAGGGATCAAGGGAAAAAAGAACCGGACTATTAAGAATAAAATATCACTCTCGGATAAAAAGCGTGTTGCATTGGAGCTTGAAACTATCAAGGATCACGCCCTGAAACGGGCTATATTCGATGCACGCATAGCCCAGTTGAGATATTCCGAATAGCTGCACAAAGACAGCATTTCAGATCAAACAATACTGAGGAACATTGATGAAAAAACTTCTGGTACTTTCTATGGTGGCAATATTTACCCTGACAATGGTCGGCGTTGACGAAGCCGACGCACGCCGCTTCGGTGGCGGTTCAAGCTTTGGTAAATCACGCATGTTCAAACAGCCAACTCAGTCCGCAACAACAACCCGGAAGGCAACCCCTGCCAATACTCAGAAAGGTTCGGCGCGCACCGGTATGATGGGCATGATCGGCGGACTGGCTCTTGGCGGCCTGCTTGGAGCAATGTTCTTCGGCGGCGCATTTGAAGGGATCAACTTCTTCGACATCCTGATCCTGGGAGGGCTGCTCTTTATTCTGTTCAGGTTCCTCGGCCGCAGGGCAAGGGGCGCCAATGCCATGGCATTTGCCGGAAACCAACAGAGCTCTAACGGCCTCTTTGGTGGAGGAGCCGGTGAAGGTGCGCCTGTGCAGGGCCATGCGGTTACACCGGACATTGATACCGAATTCTTTCTTGCTGCCGCCAAATCTATTTTCGTTCGCATGCAGGCTGCATGGGACAAAAAGGATATGGATGAGATTCGCGGCTTCTGCCTGCCTGAAGTAGCCAACCGTATTGAACTGGAGATGAGCGGCCTGGGTGAGAAAACCACCGAAACAGAAGTGGCCACCCTCAATGCTGAGATTACCGATGCATGGGTGGAATCAGGCCTTGAGTGGGTTGCCGTTCACTTCACTGCCATGATTCAGGAGCAGGAGTCAGGTATCGAGACCACATCAGCAGAAGTGCAGGAGCACTGGATTTTCCAGCATGACCCGAACTCTGATGATCCAACCTGGTATCTGGCAGGTATTCAGCAGAGCTGATTAGCCATTCCACAAAACTTCAAGGGCGCTTCAATCGAAGCGCCCTTTTCTTTTATACCAAGTTAACCTATAAATGACTATGGGATAGGAGAGGAATACATGCAAAAAACCTTAATAATACTGATGTTTATTCTAGCTCTGATAATCCTTGCCACACTAATCGCTAGCCTGTCAGGCTCGTACATACTCATTGGAAATGCCGACTTGGAACTGTCTAAGCGCCTTGCACTGTTACCTTCTGTTGCAATCAGCGCTGGTGTTCTCGTTGCTATTCTCACATTTTCTAGGGAGAAAAATAAACAGGAAACTGAACGTCAAAGGCATGAGTCAAAAGTCTTTCTTGAACGTGCAAGCCATGGTTTTGCTGCAGCCATTGATTTACTTTCCGATCAAAATAATGATCGCGTCACATGGATTCGTGCATCACGCACCCTGCTAAAAGCAGTTGAACTAAAAAACCAAATTACCACGCCAGAATATCAATTGGCATATGAACTTGAAGAAGAACAGGCCCGAAACGAGCTTTACATAATTCTATCCATAGAAGATCAGGTTACTGGCGAACGAAAATCATTACCACCTCAATTCTTTTATGGAATTAGCGACTGGGCCTCCTGCAAGACTCTTGATGAAGCAGCAGTCAAAGCTTCAAATAATATTGAAGCTTATTCGGTCACAATTGATGAAGTACCACCTCAATCATCACTCAAACCTCTTGCCCGACGTTCTATCACTGCAATTTTTGATTTTATTGAAGACCCAGAAAATTATACCGACCCTCTAGATTCCGTCGAAGACTGGGATGAAAACTGGGATTCTTCATTTGGAATTAACCAAGGGGCGCGTCGTTACGTAGCCCACACCAAACAAAAACATGCAGTCGATGGAAAACTACATGAATATAATAAAGCTAGTGAAAGCTGATCCTTTCACTACTAAAAAGTGCCGGGGGTCAGAGCCCTTTACTGAGGAGCCTCAGAAAAGCTTTTGAGAGAGGCATCATAATTCAGCCAGTCCAGATCATGGGAAATCCAGATATGTTCAAATGCATCGATGTGTGGAACATCATCAAGCGTAGCGACACGGACAATCACCTGACCCTCATGTAACCACTCGGCCATCAGGGGCGAACCGCAGTTCGAGCAGAAATGGCGCAACTTGCCGGGTGAGGATTCGAAGTGAGAAAGCTTCTCCTTGCCTTTCAGCCAGCGGAAGTGATTTCGAAATGCCCGAGCATTGGATGAGAAGGCAGTAGCCTGAGCCTTCCTGCACGACTGGCAATGGCAGTGTCTTACCGGGCCGGTAAATGCATCCACCCCGTATTCAATCGCTCCACACAGACAGCTGCCTTTCATAGTGTACCCCTATTCCGAAACCAGTTCTTTCCAACTTTCCGGCAATGAAACCCGAAGCTCAATCGGCTCATGTTTCACCGGGTGCTCAAAGCGAAGGCGCCACGCATGCAGAGCCAGACCTCTGCCGCCGATCTTTTTGAACTGTTTGATATCTTCTTTCTCTGCATATTTCGGATCCCCGAGAATCGCATGCCCTTCAGAGAGCAGTTGAACCCGTAGCTGGTGCGTACGTCCACTGTGCGGATTCAGGGCCACCAGCGCGTATTTAAAGCCATCCCGCCCGGCTTCCAGCACCACCTGATAGTCGGTGATCGACTCCTTCCCCTCTTCGTCATCAATCACCATGCGCTCACCACCCACGGTGATACCTTTGGAGAGATTTGAGATCATGCGCCCTGCATACGGGTATGGATGCCCCTTCACCCAGGCGAAGTAGGTTTTCCGCATATCGCGTTCACGAAACGATTCGGTCAGTTTTCTCAGTGCTTCGAGATTCTTGGCCATTAGCAGCACACCACTTGTATCCCGATCCAGTCGATGGGCAAGGCGAAGGTCGGAGAGTTTGCGTATCTCTTTCAGCGCCTCGATCAGCCCTGCTCCATGCCCGCTGCCGCCATGCACCACCATCCCGGCAGGTTTGTTAACGGCCAGCAGCCACTGATCCTCGAACAGAACATCAATGGAGTTAACCTTATGCAGCAGACTGGCAGGAATGGCGTCCGGCGACTGCGGTTTGGCCTCGCTGCGAAGCGAACCGGGCAGGAATATTTCGTCACCGCTTACCACCCTGCTCTCAGGTTTCTGACGTTTGCCATTCACCCGGACGTTGCCCTTTCGGATCAAACGCATGATCAACGAGCGTCTTTCATTGCCAAGTCTGCGAACAAGAACGCGGTCCAGACGACTGCCATCCTCATTTTTATCAACAATTATGCGGCTTTGGACAACTTCCGAGCTTGCCAATACACCCTCCGTTCCGTTAGTCTCCTGGACTGTGCAGCAAGTTCCACGTGATTTAACGCTGCCTGCCAAGCTGTGATGGCCACCTGAAACCAGATTAAAACATGGTGATCCTGGGCCTCCGGCAGTGTACTGAGAAAACCGGGTAGGATATAGATAAACCGGTAAATGGTAGGCGGAAGCTGACTCACCTGCGTGTTGAGCATGCACTTAAATAAAAAGTGATCCGTCTGACGGTTTAGCTCCGGTTACGGCATGTTGATAGACAACATAAATGTCGTAAGCCGTTGAAAAAATTAGGAAATATGAGACTCCTCCGTTGGGTGAGGAGTGCGTAATTTGTAAACCACAGGCGGCATAAGGATGTCGCATGACTATGAAAAAGCTGATGCTGATTAATGCATCACACGAAGAAGAGAGCCGGGTTGCCATTGTTCATGGTGAATACCTTCAGGAACTCGATATTGAATCCGCCCAGAAAGCACTCACCAAAGGCAATATCTACAAAGGCACCATCACCAAGGTTGAGGCAAGCCTGCAGGCTGCATTTGTAGAGTACGGTTCCAACCGGCAGGGCTTCCTGTCGCTGAGTGAAATTCACCCCGACTACTGGAAAGAGGGTGTGGACAAGACCCTCGATCCCCGCAAGGTCAATATTCAGGATGTACTTGAACGCAAACAGTCAATCCTGGTGCAGGTGGTCAAGGAGGAGCGCGGCAACAAGGGTGCAGCACTCACAACGGTCATCTCACTGGCAGGGCGCTATCTTGTACTGAGCCCTAACACCACCCGTGGTGGCATCTCCCGAAAACTCTCCGATGACGTCCGTCGAGCCATGAAGGAGGTTCTCTCCCAACTGCAGGTGCCGGACAATATGGGTCTGATTGTTCGTACTGCGGGCAAGGATCAGACGTTTGATTCACTTGAACGTGACTACTCTTACCTGCGCCGCCTCTGGGATGAGATTCGTATCAAGGGTGAATCAGCTCCGACGCCATCGTTAATCTATCTTGAGGGCGACCTGGCAACACGGGCGATTCGTGACCATTTCACCGATGACATCAGTGAAATCTGGGTGGACAACCATGAGATATACACCCGCACCAAAGAGTTTGTGCATGCCGTACTGCCGGGTAAAGAGAAGCTGGTGAAGCTCTATCGTGGCAAGAAACCCCTCTTTCGCCACTATGGTATAGAGCCACAATGTGAGGAGATTCATGAGCGGGAGATTCGACTACCCTCCGGTGGTTCAATCGTATTCGACCCGACCGAGGCCCTCACATCCATTGATGTGAACTCCTCCCGTGCCACCAAGGGTAAGCATATCGATGATACTGCACTTGCTACTAACCTTGAAGCAGCTGAAGAGGTTGCCCGTCAGCTCCGAATTCGTGATATCGGTGGCCTGATCGTTATCGACTTTATCGACATGGCCTCCCGTAAGCATGCGCAACAGGTTGAAGAACAGCTTCGGCTTGCTACCAAGGCTGATAAGGCACGCATTCAGCTTGCCCGCATCTCCCGCTTTGGACTTCTGGAGATGTCCCGTCAGCGCTTGCATCCATCAGTTCGTGAAACGACCTCGGAGACCTGCCCGCGCTGTACCGGACGTGGCCATGTCCTCACTGTCGAATCAATGGCGTTGCAAATGCTAACGCGCATGGAAGATCTGGCAGAGGCAGGCAAGAAGCCAACGCTCGTGGTCCAGGTTCCATCCAATACCGGTGAGTACCTGATGAACAACAAGCGCGACAATATTGCCCGTATCGAAGAGAACTACGATGTGCAGATCACACTTCAGATCCGTCCCGAACTTGTGATCCCTCACTACCGTATCGAGCGCCACTGGAATGAGGAGAACCAGCAGCGCGTCGAAGTGCTCGAAGATACAACCAAAGGCAAGAAGCAGGCACGTTCCGGCCGCAAACTGAAACCACTTAAGCCTGTTGTTGGAATTCCGCCGGCACCCGACAGCCGTCGCAGGCAAGGCTCATCCGCTAAAAGCTGGTGGTTATCATTGATTGAATCGATCTTTGGCAACAATAAAAAGAAGAAAGCCGGAGAGAAGGACAGGAAGCGTTCCGAAAGCCGAGGTGGCAGACGCCGCGATCAGAGTGGCCGTAACCGCAACCGCCAGGCACGCGACAACCAGCCCCGTGCCCGACAGGATGCAGACCAGCCACAGCAGGATGCCAGGCCAGGCGAAGAGAAGAAGAGACGTCCCCGACGCAGAAATCGCCAACGCCCCAGGCAGGAAGCTGATCCGAGCCAGCAGACAGAGGAGAAACAGCTGAGCGATGGTATAACACCTGTGGAGAGCGGTTCACCGGAAAAGAGTGGTGACACCACCCAACGTAGCAAAAAAAGACGCAGGAGACGCCGCCCTTCCAGTGGGAACGGCTCATCAGAGAACAGTCAGGAAAACCGGGCCTCCCAGAGTGAATCTGAGGGTTCCGAACAGAGGCCTGTGACAGTCCATGATGACGCTCCGAAGGCTGAGCAGAAGCCCGAGTCAAAACATGATGACACCCCGAAGGCCGAGAAGAAGTCCAGGTCAAAACGTGATGACGCCCCGAAGGCCGAGAAGAAGCCCGAGTCAAAACGTGATGACGCCCCGAAGGCTGAGAAGAAGTCCAGGTCAAAACGTGATGACGCCCCGAAGGCTGAGCAGAAGCCCGAGTCAAACCATGATGATACCCCGAAGATTGAGCAGAAGCCTGAAAACACTGCACCTGCTTCAACCGCCACAGTAACCGGTCCATTCTGATAGAACACGAAGGTAACATTGAGAAGCTGACCATTTCGGAGAATCTGGATGGTCAGCGTCTTGATTTCGCACTGTCAGAGCTAAGCAAGCTCTCACGCACCCGGATCAAACAGCTGCTGAATGAGGATGCCATCTTCGGCCCTCATGCCCCGCTCAAACCCTCGCTCAAGGTTCTGTCGGGTGAGAATTACTCCATTAACATTCCGGATAGCAAGCCACTGGAACTTGTTGCTGAGAATATCCCTCTCGACATCCTCTTTGAAGATGAATATCTGGTCATTATCAACAAGCCTGCGGGCATGGTGGTACATCCGAGCCACGGCCATGATCACGGGACACTGGTTCATGCCCTGCTGCATCACTGTCCCTCCCTTCCGGGCATCAATGGCATAGAGCGTCCCGGTATCGTCCACCGTCTCGACAAGGAGACATCGGGAAGCATTGTTGTTGCAAAGACGGAAGCTGCGCACCAGCAACTCGTCGAGCTCTTCTCGACCCATGATATCGATCGCCAGTATCTGGCCTGGAGCCGTGGCGTTCCGAACTGGCGGCAAAAGCGAATTGAGCTGCCCATCGGGCGCAATCCCCATCATCGGCAAAAGATGGCTGTGATTGCAACCGGCAAAGAGGCCATCACCGATGCCAGAATTGAGCAGAGCTACGAGCGTCTCTTCTCCCGCATCCGGCTTACACTGCACACCGGACGCACGCATCAGATTCGTGTACATCTCACCCATGAGCAGCTACCCATCCTGGGTGACACCACCTATGGCCGCCATTTTAATCCCGGCAATCAGATCCCGGAACCGGCCCGGAGCGCCATCAAATCACTCAACCGACAGGCACTTCACGCAGAGGTTCTCGGGTTCAGACATCCAGTAACCGGTGAAGTCCTGCACTGCAGGGCTCCCCTGCCCGATGATCTGAAACACCTCTCCGCCGCACTTGATCAAACCTATGGCTGAGCCCGGTTTTCTGCGCTCGAAACTGCTTGGTGAAATCGGTATCACGGCCATTTTTTCTGAACGCCATGGTGGCATAAGCCCGGCTCCTTTCGATTCGCTTAACCTTGGCCACGGCATGGGCGACAGCAGCAAAAACGTTGAAATCAATATGGCAAGGCTTGTTGAAGCAGCAGGACTCGGCGCCCGCCCGCATCAGGCTGAGCAGGTGCATGGGGTGGAACATGTTATATGCTCAGGAACGGGCCTGCTCCACAGCGAGCAGGCTGACATTCTTATCAGCAATGAACCGGCGATTCCAATTGCAGTACGCACGGCAGACTGTCTGCCCATCCTGATGGCGGATCCGGTCAATAGAGTCGTTGCCGCAGTGCATGCAGGCTGGCGGGGAAGTGCTGCCGGGGTTGTTATCACCGCAGTTGAACAGATGCTGAAGATGGGTGCCAGAGAGGAGCATATCCGTGCAAGCCTGGGCCCATGCATTGGCCCCTGCTGCTTTAAGGTGGATGACAATACGGCAGAGCTTCTGAAAAAAAGTACCACCGGAGCAGAAGAGGCTGTTGTCTACACACCCGAACCGCATCCGGATCTGACCGCTATCAATCGGCTTCAGCTCAAAGAGACGGGTGTGAAAGAAGATCATATTGAGACGTTTGACATCTGCACCTGTTGCCATCCCGAACGCTTCTACTCCTACCGTCGGGATCACGGCACAACCGGGAGACATCTGGCCGTTGTCGCCCTGCCCGAAGCGCCTTAGGGCCTGTTAACATAAAATCTAAACGAAACGCTGCTGCTCGAAATGCCTTGTAATGACTCAAAAACAGCCGTGTCGCTACGCTTGGATTTTATGTTAACAGGCCCTAGACTCCGCCGAATGAAAAAGGCACTCCTTCTCTCTCTCTCCTTACTACTGGCTTCCTGCGCGAGCAATGAGCTGCTTCCATCCGAATCCGCAAAAATCGACTATGAAAAAGCAAAAAGGATGCTTGATAATGGCGATTACACTAATGCCAACCTTTTTCTGGAAAACTTTTCCGCCCAGCACCCTTACAGCCAGTACGCCGTGCAGGCAGAGCTGCTTCGTGCCTTCGCTGCTTACAAAAGTCCTCAATACATACTGGCTGAAACACTTTCTGAACAATTTATTAAACGGCACCCGCGCCATCCCGATGTTGTATATGCCAAATATCTTCTGGCCATGAGCCACTTCAGACAGATCACCAATACCGAACATGATCAGACACAGACCCGGCTTTCCATCGAGTCATTTGAGCAACTGCTTACAGAGCACCCCAGGAGCAGCTATGCCAGGGATGGTGCTGCACGCCTTCAAAGCCTGTACAATATGCTGGCCTCACATGAACTGACCGTCGGAAAATACTACTTCAACAAAGAGCGTTATGTCGCTGCACTGAACCGGTTTCAGGGTATTGTCAAAAAGCATCAGACCACACCATCCATTGAAGAGGCGCTCTACTATCTTGCTGCATCCTATGCAAAACTCGGCATCAGTGCAGGTGCCCGGGACAGCGCCATCCTGCTGCGCCACAACTATCCAAAGAGTGAATGGAGCAGCAAAGCTGCAGAGTTTCTATAGGGCTGCTGATTCACTGCCGAACCATGTACTTTTTATTTCGATACAGTGATAGCAACAGAAGTATCCGCTCAGCTCTGCTTAAGATGAACAGAGTCCTGCTTCTCATTGTCATCGCTGCTTTTCCGGCATGCAGTGATCTGGAGAAGAGCGAAATAACCGCGCTTATGGATGCCCGTGATCTGGCCATGAGCCAGCGGAATATTTCCGACTACAGCGCCCTGATCTACAGCAACTATGATGATCAGGGACGAAGCAAAGTAGATATTGTTGCCCAGATGGTTGCACTGTTTGATAAGTTTGACAGAGCTGAGATGCGCTCCTACAACCGTCAGATTCAACAACTCAATGACGAGCACGCCCGCTGCAATCAATCGTACACGCTAAAAGTACTGGCTGATGGCGAGTGGAGGAAAATTGTTCAGCGTGAACAACTGGCACTCACCAGGGACCGTGATGGCTGGAAAATTAGTGGCGGGCTCTGAATTTTTTAGCGGCTCCGTTTTCGCCCGGCCGGAAAATCATCAACCATAATTACCTCATGAACCGCGCTGTGCGCCTCACTTAGAAGCGCCGCCTCGTCCTTTGATATCATATCGTCACTTTTCAGGCCGCTGATCCATGCTTCATGACTCTCTGGTGGCGTATGCTGGTGACCGGCTTCTCTCAGGCGCTTCTCAACCTCGTCGGCCTGAATGGTTAACATCAGCGCATGCTCAAGCCTGCCGACAATATCTTTCGGGTCGTCCGGCTGATAGATACCATCTACCAGCGCCTCCCTTGTAGCACCCGGCTGCATCATTATTCTGGCAACCTGATGTCCGATATGATCGGATGGCAGATGCAGCTGACGCCCCAGAGGAAATATCAGTGCCCTTAACGCCCAGCCAATCATGGCTACCGGAAAGTGGCGAACAATGCCGTAAAGCGCTTCCTGAACATTAAACAGGGCATTCTGGCAAGCCCAGTGAACAAGTGGCAGTTCTGCCTCGGGATGACCGGAGTCCTCAAATCGTTTTAATACAGCCGAGCAGAGATACATATTGCCGAGTGCATCTGCAAATCGGCCGGAGAGCTTCTCTTTTCGCTTCAGGGCTCCGCCCAGCACCAGCAGTGACAGATCGGCCATGGCTGCAAATGACGCGGAAAAACGGCAGAGTTGCCGATAATAACCGGCCACCGGACCGGAAACGGGTGATGGTGCCAGCCAGCCAAAGCTTAGCGCATAGATAAATGATCTTGCCATATTTGCGGTCACGTAGGCCAGATGCTTCATCAGCAAGGCATCAAACCGCTCCATCCCCTCTTCCTCATCATCTGCATCCAGTGCATTCATCTCATCCATCACAAACGGGTGACAACGCATGGCCCCCTGCCCGAAGATGATGAGTGTTCGCGTCAGAATATTCGCTCCCTCAACCGTGATACCTACCGGGATCGTCTGGTAGACCCCGCCCAGATAGTTGGATGGCCCCAGGCAGATCCCCCGCCCGCCATGTACATCCATGGCATCATTGATCACCTGACGCATACCTTCAGTGAGATAGTACTTCACAATGGCTGTGACAACGGATGGCCGTTCGCCCTGATCCAGAGCTGAAAGGGTCAGGGTTCTCGCCGAATCCATCATGTAGGTAAGCCCTCCAATCCGGGCCATCGCCTCCTCTACCCCTTCGAATTTACCAATTGGCAGATGAAACTGTTTACGGACACGGGCATATGCCCCGGTAGTGAGACTGGCCAGCTTACCACCCCCGCAACTCATGGAGGGAAGTGAAATGCCACGTCCAACCGCCAGCCGCTCAACCAGCATACGCCAGCCATTACCGATCTGCTCTTCTCCGCCAATGATCCATTCAAATGGCACAAAGACATCTTTGCCTGAATTAGGCCCGTTCAGAAATGCTGAATTGAGTGGATTGTGGCGTCTGCCGATTTCCACACCCTTTGTATCGGTCGGAACCAGTGCACAGGTGATGCCAAGGTCATCTTTTTCACCGAGCAGATGATCCGGGTCATAGGCGTGGAACGCCAGTCCGAGGGTGGTCGCTACCGGCCCGAGTGTGATATAGCGCTTCTCCCAGTTTACAAGGAAGCCCAGCACCTTCTTGCCCTGGTATTCACCTTTACAGACAATACCCCTGTCAGGAATTGCCCCGGCATCCGAGCCTGCTTCCGGCCCCGTCAGGGCAAAACATGGCACCTCTTCACCGCCTGCCAGCTTCGGCAACAGATGATCCTTCTGCTCCTTTGTTCCATAGCTCATCAGCAGTTCAGCAGGCCCCAAAGAGTTGGGGACCATCACCGTTACTGCAGCCGTCACACTACGGCTTGCGATCTTCTGAATGACCTGGGAATGGGCGTAGGCAGAGAATCCAAGTCCGTCATATTCTTTGGGGATAATCATGCCGAAAAACCGGTTGGACTTGATAAACGTCCATGTTTCCGGTGAGAGATCATTACGTTTATGGGTAATATCCCAGTCATCCAGCATGCTGCACAGCTCTTCAACAGGGCCGTTCAGAAATGCTTCTTCTTCATCTGTCAGCGATGGTGCCGGTGTATTCAGCAGTTTTTTCCAGTCCGGATCACCCTGAAACAGCTCTGCATCCCACCAGACATTCCCCGCCTCCATGGCAGAGCGCTCTGTCCCGGACATCGGCGGAAGTGCCCGCTTCATATGATTGAACAGTGGCCCGGTCAGCCATTTCAGGCGCAACTCATTTACGTGCAGCGGAATCATGCATATCAAAAAGATGGCCCATAAAAATATCGTCAGCCCCGATCCGGTCAATCCAAACACAGGCAGAAGCAGCAGCGTGAAGCCGATGCCAACACTCCAGTTCATTAATGGCGCTCTTATTCGCGCCAGCAGGAGAGCCAATACCAGAACAAGCACAACCAGGGTCAACCACTGCATACTATATCCTCCAGTCAGGCCTTTTAACCTTCATCACCATTATAGGCTACTTTCTTTCATGTTTTTTCAACAGCAAACAGAAGAGGAGGCAAAAGCCCCCTCTTCTGAGAATCAGACCCGGCTCTATCCTAGAAATGATAGGTGAGTGACGCTGCTGCCAGATGCACGTTTGAGTCGTAGGTGCCATTACGCACAATATTCGTGCCGGTCGATACGGTCTGGTTTCGCGTGGCTACCATTACATAAGTATAGGCAAAATCAAGTGTTGCCTGATCCGAGATATCCACACCATAACCTATATGCAGGGCCTGCCGGTCATTGCCGGGAAGCAGTGGTGTGAACTCCAGGTTACTGATTGGAGTAGGGTCATAGGTATAACCCAAACGGGCCCGCATGCTGTCGGAATAGGCCCATTCGGCACCAAGGCGGAATGCCCATGTCGCCTTCCAGTTTTCAGGCACAGTTAAAGATGGAAGACCGCCAAAGGCAAGGGGTGGGGTATAGGTAAAAGCCAGCTCCTTAAACTTCTTCCAGTTCACCCAGTCTGCATCAGCACTTATCGTCCAGCTTTCTGCCGGATGAAAGGCGACGCCGATATTAAGCATATCCGGCATGGTTACAGTAATAGCATTGGCTGAAGTTGTGGCTGTAGCTGTATGGGTTGATGTTCCCTTCGCCTTAATTTTCACTTCTGATCGATAGCTGATGCCAACATTGAACTGATCTGTTTTATAGAGGGCTGCAGCATTGAAACCCCAACCGTCTCCATTAAAATTCTGTGTCAGGGCAGTACCGTTAAAATCGACCTTATACATATTGACGTAGTCAACACCAAACGCCACAGCCAGTTCATCATTGACTCTGTATGCTACATTTGGGTTCACATTAACAGCCTGAAGCCTTCCGTATTGTGCGGCACCTGCAAAGACTGCAGTTGTTGGCCACTCCATCTCCAGACCAAAGGGAGCATTGATACCGAGACCATATGAAATACCCAGATCATCATTTGTGCCTGCAATGTAAGTGTGAGGTACAAACAGTGTTTTTTTGTCGGCACTCGCTGTAGACGGGGCGAGTGGATTACTGGCATTGGCAACGAAATCAACTGTTGGCATCACCACCACACCGCCAACAGTTACCGCATGACCCTTCTGAAAGGCGAGCCCTGCAGGGTTAAACCAGTTTGCAGTCGGGTCATCGGCAACAGCCGTGAATGCATGTGCCATGCCCATCGCTTTCACACCCATTTCAGGAATTTGAAACCCGGCAGCCTGTGCATGCACTGCTCCAAAGGCAAAAGCAAAAATTGTCATCAGAATACGTTTCATAATCCCTCCACAAGAATCAAGATCGTCTATTTATAGACCCATACCGACAAGATAGGCAAGAAGTATTTGCTGCCTAAATCCGGAAATGAAACACTGCTGTCCGGAATTCAGGAAAAACGCATCAGGAAGCGTACGACTTTCTTTGTTCCTTCTGAAAACAGTTTTTCAACATAAAAGCTGCCTGCGATTCGCTTGTTCACCTCTGCCAGTGTCGGGTACGGGGCTATCATCGCCGCCATGGCTCCAATCTTCATTTTCTGACTGATCGCAAGTATCCATGGTTGAATCAGTTCACCTGCATGCAGGCCGACAATGCTCGCTCCCAGAATTTTCCCGTTTTTCTCTGTTACCACTTTAACCAGACCTTCGGTGCGCTTCTCCGCCTGCGCACGATCATTCTCTGCAAAGCTCCACTTCAGAACACGGATCTCTCTGCCGGACGCTTTTGCATCGGCTTCACTCATGCCTGCATGTGCAAGCTCAGGATCAGTATAGGTCACCCAGGGAACGGCTGAATAATCCACCCTGGCTGGAAGTTTGAATAGCATATTGCGAATTATAATACCGGCCTGATAAGCGGCCATATGTGTAAACTGATAAGGGCCTGCCACATCACCAATGGCGAACACCCGATGATTAGACGTTCGCAGCCGGACATCAACATCAACACCACGCGGTGAAAAAGAGATTCCCGCTGCCTTAAGGTTTAACCCGTCCACATTGGCACGACGGCCCGTTGCCACCAGAAGATGCGATCCTTCAACGCACACTTCATCCCCATCCATCTCACAACGCACAGAGACACCTCTGTCGCGCTTCTCAACACGTAAATTGTGGCCACCCTCATAAAAGGTGATCCCCTCATCACGAAGTCGACTAATCACGATTGCAGTCAGATCAGGATCGTCTTTCATCAGCAACCGGGCCACCTCCATCACAGTAACCTTTGCGCCGAGTCTCCGGTGCGCCTGCGCCAGCTCCATACCGATCGGGCCACCGCCAATTACAATCAGGTGATCCACAGCATTCCGATTGTCGAATATATTTTCATTGGTGAAACAGGAGACCTGATCAATCCCTTCAATCGGAGGTATAAACGGGGATGAACCGGTAGCAAGCACAAAATACTTTGCACGAACCTGCACATCTCCCGCCTGCACTGTATCTCCATCAATAAACCGGGCTTCTGCCTGAATCACATTCACACCCAGCCCTTCAAAGCGTTCGACCGAATCGTTGGGAGCAATGGCTGCAATCACATCGTGCACATGTTTGTGCACGCCTTCCCAGTCGATAGATGCTTCTACCGCCTGAATTCCGAATCCGCCTGCTTCACGCATGCCTTGCGCTTTCTCAGCAGCTGCCAGGAGCGCTTTAGATGGAACACAGCCGGTATTCAGGCAATCCCCACCCATTTCAGACTTCTCGACAAGCACAACATCTGCACCCATCTGTGATGCGCCAGCCGCCACAGAGAGCCCTCCTGAACCGGCTCCGATGATGCAAATATCCGTGTGAATCAGGTTTGTCACAGGCTCCCCCCCTCTGTTGCCGAGCGGCTCTTTCTCAAACGTTTATAAACCACGGGAATCATTGATAACAATGCCAGACCACCCAGAGCCGCCATTATTTCAGGTGTCAGAACAGACTTTATCGAAAGCTCACCACCCTGATCAAATACACTGCCCAGACCGCTGCCTGCCAGTGCATAGACAAACGTCGCCGGCATGATCCCGACGAGGGTTGCAATCAGGTAGACACGAAGAGAGACACCCAGAAATGCCGGTGCAAGATTTACGAGCCAGAATGGAAACAGGGGCATCAGACGCAGAACCAGCAGGTAACTCAAGGCATTTTCATTAAAGCCATCCTGCATTTTGGATAGCCATGGTCCTGCCTTCGCTTTGAGAAAATCACCCATCGATGTCCTGGCAACCAGAAACAGAGCCGTTGCGCCAATGGTTGCGCCAAACATGGCATAAGCTGTGCCAAACCATGTACCGAAAAGAAAACCGCCACTCACGGTCATCACCGCACCGCCAGGCAGAGAAAAGGCAACCACGACGATATAGAGCAGTATGTAGGCCAGTGGAGCAAACAGAGGGTAGGCTGATACCCAGTTATTCAACACCTCACGGTGCTCCCTTAAAGACTCAAAACTGATGAAACGTCCCAAATCCAGTGTTACAAAAAGTATCATCCCCGTTGCGATAAGAATAAGGGGAACGAATCGTTTGAGCAGCGGGTTATTTATGGCTTCACCCCCAATGTGTAATCAGGTGCCGGATTAAGCAGACAGGAGGCAGGCTCAATGGCATCAACCGCCCACACTGTGGGAACAGATGCCATGGATATGGATAATGACCAGCGCATAAAAAACCTCTCTTCTTTGCGACTTGGTCGATAGATGGCGCCGGAGATTACAGATCCAGCAGGGCCACGCCTGGCTGCTCCAGATACTCCTTCACAGCTACAAGAAACTGTACTGCCTCACGGCCATCAATCAGGCGGTGATCATAAGTAAGTGCCAGATACATCATCGGGCGAATCACAACCTGATCATTCTCTGCAACAGGTCGTTTCTGAATCGTGTGCATACCCAGAATGGCAGATTGAGGCGGATTCAGAATCGGGGTGGAGAGCAGTGAACCGAATACGCCACCATTGGTGATTGAGAAGGTTCCACCCTTCAGGTCATCCGGTAGCAGTCCGCCATCCCGGGCCTTCACTGCCAGAGAGCCAATCCCCTGCTCAATTTGGGAAAAGCTTAACTGTCCTACATCCCTGAGTACGGGTACAACCAGCCCCCTGTCAGTGGATACGGCCACACCGACATCCATATAGTTGTGGTAGAGAATCTCTTCCCCATCAATGTAGGCATTAACCACCGGGAATTTTACAGCTGCATGTGCACACGCCTTCACGAAGAAGGACATAAACCCGAGATTAACACCATGTTTCTCTTTGAAACGATCCCTCTGTTTCAGGCGCATATCCATGATCGATTGCATGTTAACCTCATTGAATGTGGTCAACATCGCTGCCGTGTTCTGTGCATTTTTCAATCGTGCAGCGATCCGTTTACGCAGCCCGCTCATGGCAGCCCGCTCTTCTACTCTTTCGGATAGCCCTGATCCCTCAATGACTTCCGGCATCGGGGCCGGTTTCGTCTGCTTCGGAAGCTCTTCAACAGCAGCTTCCGCTTTCTGCTGAACCTCTTCCGCCTTTTCAGCAGGTTTCTCTTTGGCCTTAGCTTCCGCTCTCTTCCCGGCTTTGGTTTTGCCAATGGCCGCTTTGACAGCGGTGTCAATCAGGGCAATCACCTCCCCCGGCTCCACAACCTCATCGACCTGCTTAAAAATTTTCTTCACAACTCCGGCATCCAGTGCCGTAATCTCCATGGTGATCTTGTCACTCTCAATCTCAGCCAGGACATCATCCACGGCCACCGCATCGCCCTCACTCTTTAGCCATGCGATCAGTGTTGCTTCGGTTTCGGATTCTCCAAGGCTGGGAACCCTGATTTCAACATCAGCCATAAACTCCTCCAGTTAAAGAAGCGCTGACTTGCTCAGTGCTTCCATGTATTCCATGAACGGGCTGCCAATAAATCAGCATCTTCCTAAGGGTTCGCAATTTCGATCTCTGTTAAACCCAGCGCCTTTTCAACCACTCTCTTCTGCTCTTCAGCATGGCGCTTGGCCGACCCGACCGCAGGTGCCGCTGAAGCGGGACGGCATACAAACAGAATTTTCTGTTTCGCTAAAAGACAGCGTTTCAAATGATGTTTAATCTGATACCAGGCCCCCTGATTTTTCGGCTCTTCCTGAACCCACACCACCTCGGCTGCATTGGGATACAGTGCAATATGCTTTTTCAATCTTCCGGACGGGAACGGATAGAGCCGCTCAATACGCACAATCGCAATATCATCAATCTGATGCTCCATACGACCTGCCAGGAGATCGTAATAGACTTTACCGGAGCACAACAGAATACGCCTCACCCTGGCGCGATTGATCCCGTTGTCTGTCTCACCGAGTACTGAAAGGAATTTCCCGTTACTAAACTCATCAAGCGAAGAGAATGAGAGTTTCTGACGCAACATACTCTTCGGTGTCATCATGATCAGAGGCTTACGAATACTGATCATATATTGGCGTCGCAGCAGATGAAAAAGCTGCGCCGGCGTTGATGGATAAACCACCTGCATATTATTTTCGGCACAAAGCTGAAGATATCGCTCCAGTCTGGCTGAGGAGTGCTCAGCTCCCTGCCCTTCATACCCATGAGGTAACCAGAGGGTAATGCCGCTCATACGTTGCCACTTGGTCTCACCGGCCGCGATAAACTGATCAATCACCACCTGAGCACCATTGGCAAAGTCACCGTACTGTGCCTCCCAGACAACCAGAGCCCGTGGTTCAGCCACGGAGTATCCATACTCAAAACCCAGCACCGCCTCTTCGGAAAGCATGCTGTCGACAACGAGGAAGTTGGCTATGCCGCCCTCACTCACCTTCTTCAACGGCACATATTTTTTACCTGTCTTCTGATCATACACAATCACATGCCGGTGAAAGAAGGTTCCACGGCCACTGTCCTGGCCACTCAACCGTACCCAGCCGCCATCGGCAACCAGCGTCGCATAGGCCATGGTTTCAGCACACCCCCAGTCAATGGGTATCAGGCCATCCATCATCTGAATGCGGTTGTCATAGATTTTCTGTACCAGCGGGTGCAATGAAAAATCGGCCGGTACCGCATGAGCCTTTCGAGCCAGCTCCGCAAGTCTTTCAGCCGGCACTATGGTTTCAGGCTCCGCTTCCGCCCTGCGCAGATAGCCTTCCCATCGACCCTGCAGACTGTTAACCGGCGAGGGTGCCGGCCTGTCCGGATCACGGCGCAACTCATCCATACACTCCCGATACCATGTCACTACTTCATCGGCATCCCGGTCTGTAATAACACCATCTTCGATCAACCGCTTGCG
>JAIPJD010000004.1 GCA_021734365.1 Mariprofundaceae bacterium
CTACCTGAACCTTCAGCAGCGTTTTATCGGGCCGGATCTGACCCTGAGGCTGATGAGCCGATAATGGATCTGTATGCATGGCTGGAGATCGTTGTCAGGCAGATCATACTTTATGGCCTGCCTGTTATCATTTCGCTCACCTGCATCACCATGATTGAGGCCAGGCTGCTGCGGCATTCACCTCCGCACCCTTTCTACGCCATCAGCTGGTCCGGGACATGGCTGCCCTGGATAACCTCTATCCTGTTTACACGCGGGGTCATCTTTGCCATCCCCCAGCCCCTGCTTCCGGGAGTCAGACCGGCCCTCTACCGCTTTCTGGGACACGTGCTCCTCTCCGCAGCCGGATTCCTGCTCTACAGCTGGAGCCTGAATCATCAACCTCCATCTGGCCTGCCGCCACTGCATCACTGGTGGGCGAAACTGTTCATGTTTTACAACCTCTGCATGGTCTGCATGCACCTGCTTCCGCTTCCCGGGCAATGGCTGGGAGAGCTGCTGCTGGCATCAAAATTTGCCGCTCCGCTCTCCATACTCTCTGACAGGCGTTATACCGTTGGAATTTATACCCTGCTGGCTGCCTCTCCGCTCGTTGATCTGCTATTGGGGGAACCTGTTATTTACCCGATCTATGCCATGCTCGCCAACACGGCTGAAATGTTATGATGTTGGGTATCTGAAATAAAAATTCACTTTTCCGCAACATGAAAGGCCAGTGACTCAACGATCTTTCCCTGTTTGAAATGCTCTTCGATAATTTGATCAATATTTTCTCTGCTCAGATTGTAATACCAGACGCCATCGGGATGAACCACCATAATCGGCCCCTGCTCACACACCCCTAAACAACCGGCACGGTTGGCACGCACCACAGCCTCTCCACTCTCCAGACCCTCTTCAGCAATACGCTGTTTCAAATACTGAAAAAGGGCGCGGTCCCCTTCCGGCATACAGTTATTACCACAGCACAACATGGTGTGGTAACGGTAACGTTCAATTACGGGCTTGCTCATCTATTCTTCCTCCACTCCACACGCTCAGACACAACATCACCAATAATAACAATCGAAGGTGATTTTGCATTTATCTCTCCATTCACTGCTTCAGCCAGTGTTCCTTCACTGTATGTTTCATCTGCCAGGGTTGCCGAAAAAATAACCGCGACCGGCGTTGCAGCACCAAGGCCCGCCTCCACCAGCCTTTTGGCAATCTGCGGAAGATTTTTTGCAGCCATGTAAAAAATCAGCACGGGAAAAGCCCTAACCAGTGCCTTCCACTCCATGCGACTGTTTTCAGTCGCCTCATGCCCGGTCAGAAAAGCCAGAGAGCCATTTACCAGCCGGTCTGTTACCGGTATACCTGCCATCGCAGGTGCAGCCACACCGGATGTAATGCCGGGAATCACACGGAACTGAACACCCGCTTCGGATAGAGCCCGGATCTCCTCACCACCCCGGCCGAAGACAAACGGGTCCCCGCCCTTGAGACGCACCACCCGCTTTCCTGCTTGTGCAATTTGAACAAGTATTTCACAGATATCACGCTGGCTGGCAGACGGCCTGCCACCACGCTTTCCGGCAGGGATTTTCTCAGCCTTCGGATCAGCCATCGCCATCACCGAATCGGAAACCAGCGCATCAAACACAATCACATCACAATCCCCGATCAGTTTTGCTGCTGCAAGCGTTAGCAGACTTGCATCGCCAGGGCCTGCACCAACGAGTGCGACCTCCCCGGCTTTCAGTGGGGCATCAAGCTGCATAAGGCTCTCTGAAACAGTCGGCAACAAAGCCGGGGAATGCGGTATGAGATGAGAGTACAGGCCCGACCTGTGCATCAACTCCCGACTGAGCAACCACTCGGCGCACATGCTCCATCGTTCTGCCTTCAAACAGTGCCATCGGCTGCACTACAATATTTTGTAACCCCTCGCTACGCCACTCGGCCAATGACTCTTCCAAACCCGGGGATGAATAAATCCCCGCTACCGCTGCATGTGAAAATCGTTGCGTTAATCCTTCCAAGGCCCTGGTCACTGTTTCGAAACCATCAAAGTGATAGACAGAAAATATCGTGCTGCATTGGCTCGCCTGCAAACCGGAAAAACTATCAACAGCCAGGTCTGCCGCCATACAGGCGATGGGAATCGCATGGGCCGATAAAGAAGGCAACATCATACAGGCCGATGCTTTAGAAAGGCGCACAATATCGTTGCGTGCATGCCACCCTTCGCCCAACAACAATGGCAACACTTTTGATCCGTCAGGCATGGGATCGCCGCTCAGGAGACGCAACTCAACCGCCTCACCAAGCTCTTCAGAGACCTTCCCTGCAAGTTGCTCTGCCTGAACGGCATGTCGGGAATCACTTGATCCATGTGCCAATAGAATGTTCACATATCCCCCCTTTGCAAAAGGGGGGCATGGGGGGATTCAAGAACAGTCGTCTCAATCATTGCCATCACTCCATCCATATTCCGCATGACCTCCCCATTATCAAATCGTAAAACTCGAAGCCCCATTTTACTCATCAATTCATCCCGAACCATGTCCCTGTTGCGTCCGTCCTCGGTAAAGTGCTGGCCGCCATCAACTTCGATCACCAGTTTTGCACCGGCGCAATAGAAATCGACAATGTAAGACCCGACCGGTTTCTGCCTGTAAAACTGTAATCCATGCAGCTGTTTTCGCCGAAGCCTGCTCCATAGTGCCTGTTCAGCTTCTGTCATCTGACTGCGTAATCGCCGCGCATTCTGCTTAAGCGCTTTCGGATACGGTTTCATAATCCCCCTCAATCCCCCTTTTGCAAAGGGGGAAGGCTGAACATCGTTACAGCAGTCGATCGAGCACAGCACCCTGGCCATCAAGGGAGAGGTTAGAACTCAATCCCCTGCGTTGCTTTGATGCCCTGCTCAAAGGCGTGCCTGATCATTTTCATCTCGGTGACGGTATCAGCAACATCAACTACTTCGGGAGAAGCATTGCGCCCGGTCAAAATAAGATGCATCCATTTGGGCTTCTCACTGCGGATAAACCCGGCAATCTCCTCGCCCGATATCCAGCCGTAACCGGTGCAGTAATTGATCTCATCGAATACAACCATGTCAAAATCATGCGACCGTACTTTTGCCTTGCACAGCTCCCATATCTCGCGGCTGGTTCTGATATCCTGCTCAGGATTTTTTGTATCCCAGGTAAATCCGTCACCAGGTGCATGCCACTCAATATTGCCGAACTTCTCCGCCGCCTTCTGCTCGCCGGTCTTCCACTTCCCCTTGATAAACTGGATCACGCACACTTTCATACCCCAGCCTGCTGCACGAAACGCCATACCGAAGGCACTGGAGGATTTACCCTTCCCCTCACCGGTGTTAACAACAACCACTCCTGTCCGTCTGTCGCGTGATTTCAAGCCCCATCTCCATAATCCGGAATCAAAAGCTTACCCTGCCCGATAAGTGGCGTATCAAACAAGGTTGAAAGCCTGCCGATTGTAAGCATCCGGTTGGCAGGACCGCATTGAGCACTGCCGTTGCCATCAATCAGAATGACTGAATCCGCAACAGCTGCCGCCTGCTGCAGATCGTGCAGGACAGTCACGATGGTTCGTCCTGAAGCAGCCTGCTTCTTCATCATTTTCAGGCAATGTGCCTGATGCCTGAGATCGAGGTGAGTGGTTGGCTCATCAAGCAACCAGACGGGTGCTTCGCGCAGCATCAGTGCAGCAAGCTCCACGCGCTGGCGCTCACCGCTGGAAAGCTCTGCCAGAGGTCTGTTCAGAAGATCCTCGATCTCCATGGCTAAAGCAGCAGGCGGCATATCACAATCATCTTCTCCATGGGCAAGAAGCAGTCGTTGTTTCACCGTCAGGCCGAATTCAGTGGGTGGTAGTTCACCCTGCCATGCAACATCTCTGGCCAGCTCGTGCCTTTTGTAGCCTGTGATAGCTACCCCGTTTAGCAGCAGTTCACCATCAGCCGGAATCAGTCCGGCAAGAGCCAGCAGGAGACTGGATTTTCCCGCACCGTTCGGGCCCAGAATGACCGTGATCTTTCCCGCCTGAATGGAAAAGCTGAACCCGCTCAATAACTGTCTGTTGCCGCGTTGCAGGCAAAGATTTGAAGCCTGTATCAGTTCATTCATTTACGAACGCCTCAACAGCAGAAACAGGAACACCGGCACGCCGAGCATGGCGGTAAGCACGCCAACCGGCAGTTCGGATGGTGCAACGATGGTGCGTGCCACGCTATCCGCAAGCATCAGCAGTATGCCGCCGCCAATGGCTGAGGCGGGCAGTACCGCCCTGTGCAGGGAGCCGAACATCAACCGCATCAGATGCGGCACGACAAGACCGACAAAGCCGATCGTACCGGCAGCGGTAACTGCAATCGCCGTAACGGCGGAGGCGAGCAACAGTAGCCGATTGCGCTGTTTTTTTACCTCGACACCCAGTGCTTCGGCATGGCGCTCGCCCAGCAGCAGAGCGTCAAGAGAGCGGGATAGCAGGAGCCCGCAGCCGAGCGCCACAATCCAGCTGAGCAACAGCAGCGGGATCGGCAGATCGGAATGAGAGAGGTCACCCATCATCCATGAAAATGCCAAACCAAGTCCGGATTTGGGTAACAGGGCAAGCAACAGGGAAAGCAGAGCCGACCAGAATGCGGCCAGCACCACACCGGCCAGAAGCATGCGGCCGGAACCGAGATGGGAAAAGGCCATAACGATGGAAATACCCAGCCATGCACCGGCAAATGCACCGATGGACATCACGACAGCCGATTCCGGATAGATCATCAGTCCGGCCACAGCACCCACTGAAGCAGACCCTGCCACCCCGAGCACATACGGTTCGGCCAGCGGATTACCCAACAGCACCTGAAACCAGGCCCCGGCCAGCGCCAGCAGGCCACCGACAGAGAATGCGATCAGCAGCCGCGGCCAGCGCAGCTCCCACAGAATTACAGCGTCCTGCCCGTTGGCTGCAAACGGATTGATCCACTCCTCCCCAATACCCAGGCAGAGCAGGACGGTGCATACCAGCACTGTCAGCACAAGCACCCATCTGAATGCAGGATTCAGTGTCATGGTGTCCGGCTCAACTGCTGTTGTAACTGCACAATGCCATCGACGATGCGCGGTCCGGGGCGGCTGACAAGATCGGGGTTGATGGCGATAACACGGGCATCAGGAAGCCACTGCCTCCAGAAGATTTTGCGTGATTCGATTTTACCACTGCGGCTCGGAATAATAATCACTTCGGGATTGGCCCGAACCACGGATTCCACGTTCACACGCATGGTTTCAGCATGATTCTCCGCGAACACATTATCGCCGCCTGCTGCGCTCAACACCTGTGTGATAAAGCTGCCTCCGGCTTCGGTCATCAGCGGATCACTCCACACTTCGAAAAAAACCCGAAGCCGTTTTGTTGTCCGGCTTTGCACAGCAGCGAGCCTTTCGCGCATCTGAGCGACCAGTCTGCCTGCCTGTTGTCCATGCCCGGTCTGTTTTCCGAGCCGGATAAGATCATCAAAAATATCCTGCAGATTCTCCGGATGGGTCACCATCACGCGAACCCCATGCTGCTCAAGTTTTTGCAGGCCTTGCAGGGCCGGATTGGATGCGATGACCAGCGTTGGTTTGAGTCTCAGCGAGGCTTCACTGAACAGCCGTGAGTAGTTGGCAATGACAGGCCTGTTTTTTACCGCTTCGGGAAAGTCACAGTATGCGGATACACCGACTACCTCAGCACCGGCACCCATGGCAAAAAGCAGTTCACAGGCGTGCGGTGACAGGGCAAGGATACGCTCCTCAGCCCATGCATCGGATGCAGAGAGAGATGCCAGTAACAGGAGAAGAACTATTCTCACAGTCGTTTAAACTTCAGACGAAAGCGGTATGTTCCATCATCAACCGGGAAAGGCTGTGCTCTGGAAACAGTCTGTATGGCTGCACGGTCCAGCATGCTATAGCCGGATCCATGTAATACTGAAATCTGATCAGCAGCCCCGTTCTGTGTCAGAACAAATGCCACATCGACATGGCCTTCAATACCACGGCGGCGAGCGCTGGCAGGATAGAACTTGAATGATTCCAGGTGGCTTCTGACCAGGCTGTTTGTTGCGTTGCCTGTTTCGCTGCTGCTTTCAGTTTTTTCCATGGCAGCCTGTCCGGATGCGGTGGTGGTGGTGATCGCAGGCTCCGGTTCAGAAGGTTCGGTAGCCTGATTTGCAGGAAGAGACATTGCGGCCATTTCTGTATGGGTGACATCACTCTCTTCCAGAGCGATTTGCTCAGTCTGTTTTACAGGGGGGTTGCTGGCCCTGATGCTGGCAGGCCGGGGAGGTGTGGCGACTTTTTCGGACAGCACTTCTATCGTAACCAGCTCCAGTATGGTTCCCTTTTGCAACATCTCATTTGTGCCATTGCCAGCCAGATTAAACCAGAGGGTACCCAACAGGCCGTGGATGGCAGCACTTGCCACCAGCCACGGCCAGAAGGGTTTGATCCTAGAAGCTATAACTTACTCCGCCACGCGCACTGATTGATGCGCCCGGATACAGGCCGATGGCGCCTGCAGGGGAAGCGGCACCGGTGCTGATATATTTCCTGTTGGTCAGGTTATCCACGCGCACGAAGAACTCCGCACCCTGCCAGCGATAGGACGCCACTGCATCGAGCAGCAAGTAAGATTGTACCTGGGCACGTGAATTAAGCTGATCGTTAATCAGGTGATGGGAGCCGACATAGGTTGAGTACAGCGTGGTGGAGAAGCCCTCCGTCCAGTCCGATGTCACATTCAGACCGACCCGGTTTTGTGGTACGCCGGGGATACGGTTGCCACTGAATGCGCCACCGCTGAAGGTGGCACGAACCAGTGAATAGTTGGCACTGATCCGGGCAAGGTCATGGGCATGCCAGAAGCCTGCAAGCGTGAGCAGACGATGCAGTGTCGGATCAACATAGTTGCTGTTGGTGCCGAAGAAGCCGATGGTAGGATCAAGGTAGATCTCATTTTTAAGCTTGGCATGCTGATAGGAGATTTCCAGCCATGCCCTGTCAGTTTCATAACGCAGGCCTGCATTATAGTGCTGGCCTGTTTGCGGCAACAGGTCGGTGCGAAAGCTTGCTGTAAAGGCTGGTGGCAGCCACTCGGTACGTTCATCCAGTCTCGGAAACCGCACCGAGCGATTGTGATTCAGGCGCAGGCGAAAATCGCCGAAACCGATGGAAGCCCCGACATCATAAGCGCTCAATCGATTTGATACGGCACTGGTTCCACTGTTCAGAGCATCGTTTACTTCCTCGGAGCGAAACCCACCTGTAACCGCATAGTTGTCGTCTGATAGCGTGATCTGACCGTAATAACCGCTACGGTCACGCCTGGCATCCAGACCGGCAACAGTGCCTTTAACCCTGTCAATATCAGCGCCGACAATCAGTTGCGTGTTAAATTCACCGTGCTCATGAGCAAGCTTCACTTTCGGGCGCGTGGAGATCGTGCGTAACACACTGGTGGAGTCAAACGGGAATGCACCACCGAAATGGGCAGAGGAGTCACGACGACGGAATGAGGCAGGCAGATCAAGCTCCACAGGCCCGGCATTGACCAGCAGGCCTGAGTTGATGAAATCATCCGTGGTGCTGCCGAATTCATCCGGCTTCAGCGTCTGCTTCGGGTTGGCATCCACCTGAGCCTGTGTCAGAGCACCGGGCAGACCGAAACGGTCGGTGTGGTGATTGCCGCTGCCATACCACATGATGGCGTCAGTGATATCAGCCTCAAAGCGTGCGCCTGCATCATAACGTTCGAAACGACTGTTATCGCGATAACCGTCCGTCTTCTGGCCGGAGAAATTGCCTTCCAGACGTACCTTGCCGGTGTCGGCACCCATGCGAACTTTACCATTCTGGCTGCCAAAGCTGCCACCGCCCAGCATGATTTCACCACCGGATTCCGGGATGCGGGTGATAATGTTGATCACGCCACCGACCGCACCGTCACCGTAAAGAACCGAGCCGCCACCATGCACGATTTCAATGCGCTCAATCTGATCCAGTGGAATCTGGGTCCAGTCTGCTTCTGAAAGATCGGGACTGCTGATACGACGTCCGTCAATCAGCACGACTTTGTTTGATGCCGCCGAATCGCCGAAGCCACCCAGGTCGATCACCGCTTTGGCACCGATGCCGGATGTATCACGCACGGTGATGCCAGCCTGGCCCTTGAACAGGTCGGCAACATTCTCGGCATGTGATGCCTCGATTTCACCCCGACTGATGATGGTGACCGGTTTCGATGATTGAATGGAAGGGGACTCAACTCTGCTACTGGTGACATTGAGTTCACCAAGATCCTGAGTTTGAGCCTCTGTTGTTGCTGGAATGACGGTCAGAAAACCTGCCAGCCATAGTGTGTGTTTAAGTGTATGTTTCAAAGTTTCTCCGCGCCCGCCGCGCATTTTAATTTACGGGTTGAGCATCAATGGAGAAAAACCTGGTTGTCGGAAGTCATCGGTAGAATCGACCAGCCCACGACCAGCCTCCCGCCGAGACCCAATCCGATTTGAAACCCGCAGGTTTCTCACATTGGGCCGGTCTCCTGGCTTGCCATCATCCTCAGCTGTTTATGCCTTCCCGGTAGTGACACCAGTGGCGTTTCAAACAGCTTTGTCAGGCCTACAGTAGCGGGGGCTGCGCCGGAATGGGGTTAAATCAACCTTCACCGGACTTCCCGTTTCACTTCGTAATGAGAATCATTACAAAAGCACCCAAAGCGGCGGTAATCCTACAGCGGTCATATTTAGAAATCTATCAGAAGATCAGGTGCTGCCCGAAAGGGCCGGCATATCCGTACGGATAACGGGTATGGCCAAGGATAAGTCCCGTGGGTGCTGGTTCAGGGGCTCCTTAAGGAAAGACTTATCTCTGGCTGAAGGCCTGTCAGCATCTGCCTGAATGCCCAGTTTTGGAACCCAGTTCATCTCCAGCCAGCGGGTCAGATCAAGCGGCATCTGGGTCAACACGGCCGCACGCACAGAATTGTCGACCTGCGTAGTAATCAGCTTATAGCCAACACCATTTTTCTTCAGTATTTCCAGATTCTGCCCGGCGACAGGGAGGCCTCCTTCCAGAGCCGCTTTAAACAACTCCATGCTCCGCTTGCTCTCCCTCGCCACACCACGCCCTTCAGCATACATGTAGGCCAGGGCATTTTGTGCGGGGGCATAATTCTGTTCTACAGCTTTTCGGTACCAGAACACAGCTTTACTGTCACTCTGCTCTATACCATCACCGCGGCGATAAACATTACCAATGTTAAACTGAGCTGTGGTATTCCCCTGTCTTGCAGCGGCAAGAAACAGCTCGGCAGCTTTAGCAAGATTATACTCTACGCCCTGCCCCTCGAGATACATGCTCCCCAGTGTGTTCTGAGCTGCTGCGTCTCCATGCTCCGCCAGCTTCTGAAACAGTTGGGCTGCATGAATCATATTCCTTTCCATGCCACGTCCATTGTAATAGAGAACGGCCAGATTATAGGCCGCATCCATATCACCCCGCTCCAGTGCCTTACGATACCAGCTTGCAGCTTCATGCTCGCTGCGTCCGACACCACGCCCTCCACTATAGAATAACCCCAGAATCATCTGGGCTCGTGCATTACCCCCTGCTTCGGCTTTAAGCAACCACTGGGCGGCGCCTTCATCATCCCGGTCCATCCCGATACCGCGTGTGTAGAGGATCCCCAGGTTCAACTGTGCTTTTGCATACCCGCTTTCAGCAGCTTTTCCAAGCCAGTATAGCGCACTTTTCATATCCGACTCACGGTAACCGAAACCAAGTGTGTATATCACGACCAGACTGTTCTGGGCTTCAGCAAACCCGGCCTCTGCTGCGCTCTTCAGCCATTTTATCGATTTTTCCAGATCTTTTGGGATGCCTTTGCCCGCTGCATAAAGAATTCCAAGATTCGTCTGTGCCCTTAGCACCCCCTGATTGGCTGCGATCAGCATCCATTTTTCGGCCTCAGCAACGTTTGTCCCAACACCCTGGCCCAATGCGTACATCGCCCCCACCAGAGAGGCTCCCTCCGCACTGTTTTGACGTGCCGCCCTTAAAAGCCACTGGAAGGCCTCTCGATCATCCGGTGCGGTACCAATCCCGAGAATCAACACCTTTCCAAGCCGCAACTGGGCCTCAACATAATCAGCCTCTGCTGCATTTCTCAGCCACTGCAGGGACTTGACACTGTCAAATGCCACACCGCGGGATTCATGGTACATCATGGCCAGTAAAAATTGTGAGCCGGCGTCGCCTGCACGTGCCTTGTTTGTAATCCGGCTAACCAGTTCCTGACGATAGGCTTCTGCTTCGGGAACCTTTGCCGCCTCGGCTTTTAAAACCCAGTTAAGTGCTTCACTGTCACTCTGCTCAATCCCCCGCCCGTCAGCGTAGATCCCTGCCACCTTGTACATAGCAGGAGCAATCCCTTTCTTTGCTGCGAGCAGATACCATCCGACCATTTTCTGATCATCTTTAACAGTACCTCTTTCATGTTCGATATGCCCGGCCAGCTGGTACTGGGCCTCTGCATACCCCTGCTTTGCCGCCATGGTGAGCCACCTTACAGCCTGCGCATCATCACGATCGGTGCCTTTACCCTGTTGATACATCAGCCCAAGTCGATATTGAGCCTCCGCATAACCGCTTCGCGCCGAATTCTCAAACCAGTGGAGTGCGTCTTCATACTGGCCGCTTTCAAACGCTGCCTTGCCCTGGTCAACTGTATCCGACTGGACTGTTTCATAATCTTTATCAGAAACGACAAAATAGACGGCTACAGCGCCTACCAGCACAAACAGAGCAATAAAAATAATCTTAATTAACTGCATTGGGTGCCCACCCTGAAAAGGTCTGTGGCAACTGTAGCATCAATTCTAAAATAATCATGCATCAAAAGAGGCCCAGCTCATCCCACATTTCATCCACGCGGCTCTTTACCTTTTCACTCATGGCAATGGGGATTCCCCACTCCCGCCCGGTCTCACCCGGGAGCTTGTTTGTAGCATCTATTCCCACTTTGGAACCGAGCCCCGCAACCGGTGAGGCAAAATCCAGATAGTCGATGGGAGTATTGCCTACAATGGTGAAGTCACGCTCAGGATCAGTGCGGGTCGAAATGGCCCAGACCACCTCTTCCCATGAGCGGCAATCAATATCCTCATCAACAACAATAATAAACTTGGTATACATGAACTGACGCAGATAAGACCAGATACCAAACATGACTCGCTTGGCATGCCCGGCATATCCCTTCCTGATTGAAACAACCGCCACACGATAGGAACATCCCTCCATGGGCAGGTAAAAATCAACAATCTCCGGAAACTGCTTTTTCAGAATGGGTACAAAAACCTCATTAAAAGCCAGTCCCAGAATGGCAGGCTCATCAGGCGGTTTGCCTGTATGGGTGGAGTGATAGATGGCATCCCTGCGCATCGACATGGTTTCCACGGTAAAGACAGGAAACCGCTCTACTTCATTGTAATATCCGGTGTGGTCACCAAACGGCCCCTCATCGGCATACTCATCAAAAGAGATATGTCCCTCCAGCACAATCTCTGCACTGGCGGGAACCTGCAGGGGAACGGACATGCAGTTGGTTAACACCGTCTTTTTACCCCGCAACAGGCCGGCAAACTGATACTCAGACAATGTGTCAGGAATTGGCGTGACTGCTGCCAGAATCGTTGCCGGATCCGCCCCGATTACAACAGCGCATGGAAATTTTTCCGCCCCTGCACTGCCGGCCTCCCGGTGATCCTGTGCGCCGCCACGGTGTTTAAGCCAGCGCATGATCAGTCTGTTTTTACCAAGCAACTGCTGCCGGTAGATGCCGAGATTCTGCCGCTCTTTATGCGGCCCTTTTGTAACAACCAGCCCCCAGGTAAGCAGTGGCGCAACATCCCCGGGCCAGCAGGTCTGAATCGGAAGGCGGGTCAGGTCAACATCGTCTCCCTGCAGGACAACCTCTTTCCAGGGGGCATGTTTCACGACCTTCGGCGCCATATGCAGCACCTGTTTTAATATTGGGAATTTACCAACAGCATCTTTAATACCCCTGGGAGGCTCCGGCTCTTTCAGGTATGCCAGCAATTCGCCAATTTCACGCAACTCATCGGCGGAATCTCTTCCCATGCCCAGTGCGATCCGTTCTGCTGTTCCAAAAAGATTTGTTAACATCGGCATGGTATGGCCTTTAATATTCTCAAACAGCAGTGCCGGACCACCCCGTCGCAGCACCCTGTCTGAAATTTCCGTAACCTCCAGCTCGGAACAAACAGGCGCTGAAATACGTTTCAGATCACCCCGCTGCTCCAGCTCATCGATAAAGGCTCGAAGATCCGGATAACCCATGGACTACTCACCGGCCTCGGCAATTTCAAATTCATGCTCCAGATTTGAAAGCACAACAAGATCTCTGACCGCTCCCGTCAATCCGGAAATAACAAACTGTTTGTCTGGCGACCGGCTCCATTGAAGACCTTCAACAAGCGTGGCGATCCCGGAGGAGTCCATGCGCGCAACATCATTCAGTACAATCCGGACAGAGCGTACCAGCCGGTCTGCAAAGCAGCCGCTCATCACCTTCCTCAAGGCAGGCGATGTATGGAAATTGATGTCACCTTTCACATGAATGCTCAGACTCTCTGAACTTTCCCGATCCACACTCACTTCAAACTTCATCCGGTCTCCTGCATCCCATTTTAATCACGCTTATCACTTACTGGTCAGCCACCATATGTTCACCCACCTGATCGAGTTCTTCCTGCAGTCGCTGCAACTCAATATGATCGCCATTATGCTCAGCAAGGTGCATCAGTTGATGGAGTGTGTCACTCTGCCCCTGAAGATCCTCAAGAGCCCGGTAAATTGCCAGAGCATCCTGCAAATTATCCCGTTTTTGAGCTTCATCCTGTATCAGCTTCGCACTCAGAAGGAGTGCATGCGCGGCCAGTCTGGGAGCTCCGACATCACGGCTCATATTCGATACCAGCGCAGTCTCCTGTTTTGCAGTTTCATGATCCAGCTGTTGCTCTGCAAGCAGCGCCAGCCCCATGTGCGCCTCGATCTTATACAGCATTGCAGCTCTATCTACTTCACTGTTTCTGAGAACCAGATCATACTCCTGTCGGGCAACATCATACCTCAGCTGCAGCTGGCTAAGGCGTGCTGCAATAAGATGTATATCGGCCGGATAGCCGGAACCCAAAACATCCGGCTGCCATGCCTCTCTGCCCTGTCGCTGATGCAGAAGTGCCAGCGCAACTTTGGCCCGCATATTTAAAATTTCAAGCCGATGCCGCTGCGCCACACCGGAGGCACGCTTCAATGCCGCCTCTCCCTTTTGAACATCGCCTGCAGAGACATGCAGCGTGCCAAGATTATACCAGGCAGTGGCAATCAGGTCCGGATCATTGGCCAGCTGGGCGGCCTGGAGTGCCCGCTCAAGCAGCCTCTCCGCCACCAGCCAGCGTTCACGCTGCATCGCTGCCACGCCATTACTGCTGAGCTCTTTCATTCTCTCTGTATAAGGGTTCTCAACGGGATTTTTCTGTCCGGAACTTCCGCAGGCCGCCAGCATCAGCATGGCCGCTAAAACAACAAGCTGTTTCAAGGCCGCAGATCCAGTGCAGGTGCCGCAACCGCACCGCCACCTTTCGACCCCTGCCCTTTATCTCCGCCAATAAGCCAGGAACCCTGAAGGTTTTTGACAAGCCTGTTAATCTCTTCAATCGTTGTACGTGATTCACGCGCCAGGCCCGGAAGCTCCGGGGTTAATTCCGACAGGTCAGAAGCAACAATATCCAGCGATTTGGAAAGCATATCCAGATTACGCAGCATCGCATTCACATGCTCAACGGTAGCGCCCCCCTCTTTGCCCATAGCTTCGGAAAAAGGCCGGATATCATGAAGTATCGCTGTCATCTCCTTCAGTGAAGAAGAGAGCCCGTGTGCCACCTGCTGCTGGTTCAGCTCTTCGGCAAACTTCTGCAAATGAACCAGCGTGCCTGTCAGCTGCTCAATCATTACCTCCAGTCTGTCTCCACGAACACCCTGGGTGACCTCCCGGACTCCGGAGAGAGCCAGGCGAACATCGCCTTTGGGGTCATTCATCCATTTTGCCAGTGAAGCCAGTTCACTTAGCAGCACATTGGCGTTGCCAACTGCAGGCTTGAGATCTGCAAGCAACTGATCCAGTGAGGCCTCGGTCTCATACCCCAGCAAAGCACCATCATTAATCGCGGGTTTGTTTTCATCCCCTGCTGTAACTTCAACCACCTGTTCGCCAATCAGCCCCTCTTTGGTCACTCTGACAATAGCATCCTGATGCAGCATGTTCCGGTAACGGTCAATCAGCTCCATTGTGATTCTTACTTTTCCCTCTTCCTGCAACTCAATTTGATCGACACGTCCGATGGCAAACCCCTGGAACTTCACGGGCTGTCCTTCATAAAAGGAGGCCGCTGAAGGTGGAGAGAAAAAGATGTAAAACTTTTTGGCAAACACATTACTGCGCATACTGGCAACCAGCAGCACCAGCACCAGGGCGCCGACACCCAGAATGACAAACCAGCCCACCTGCCGCCGCATGCTCGAAACAACATCATCGCGCTCTACCATACACCACTCACATCCGGGACAGCGTCATCAACAATTCTATGCGTACGGGCAAACTTCAGGCCTGAGCCCTCGTGCTCTGATGCGCTGAGGTAGAGCACTCCGGATCCGAGCTCTTCCAGCGCCACCCTGGCCTTTTCACGGAAAAGCTGCAGTCGATCCGGTGCCATGCCGACATGCACTTCCTGTGCCACAATAACATCGGGCTCCTGCAACAGGCAGTGGCCCAGACTTAACAGTGCATGTGTAAAGCTGGAACGCTCTCCGGCCTGCTCCTCCAGCCGCTCCAGCCCGACAAGTTCAGCCACTTCATCAACACGATTTCTGGCATTCTGCAGCCGTCCTTCATCCCCGCAATAGAGGAAAGGCAACAGCAGATTCTCCCTGATGCTCAGGTTTGCCATCAAACCCCGATGCCGAATCATACTTCCAACCCGCAGGCAGAATTCAGGCGAGCCCGCGGGAAGGCGCTGATTCCCATGCTGTAGCCAGATAGATGATGCCAGCGACCCCTGCCCCCCCATATCGGGAAACATCAGGCTTAAAAATGCATACTGAAAGCGGTTGTTCATAACAATACGCACGCTCTCTCCCCGCATCACCCGGTCAGCCGGCAGCAGATCACCAAAGAGGTTGAGATCTTCCCACTGCAGAATGTCACTCATAACACGATCCTTGAAACCACCCATAATGCGTCCAGCAAAACCATCACGATTAATGCCCCCACAACACCATTTGTTGCCCGGATCGGAATCTGATTTGGATCCCGTCCGACCCGGCAAGCCTGATCCAGCAAAACCATACATGAGAACATGGGGAAGCACATGCCCTTTAACATCATGGCAAGCATCATCTCAATATCCATGCCCCTGCGAACCTCTACGAGGAACTCGGAAAAGTTCAGGGTATAGCTCCAGGAGACAACCAGCCCCCCCACCCAGATGGAGACAACCACAAACAGAAAGGTAAGAATCAACCCACTTAAGGCAAAGGCAAGAACCCTTGGAAGATGCAGGTATTCATGCGGGTGTACACCCATGCTGCGAAGGAATGCATCTTCTCCCCGAACATGCATATTACCAATCTCCGTTACAACCGCCACGCCGGAACGGGCCAGCAGGAAAATACCCACGGTAAATGGCGCCACCTCCTGAACCAGAACACCGTTCATGAGCGTTCCAATCAGGGAAAGGTCCTGAATCTGCTGGGCAAACACAACGATGCTGTAGACCGCCAGCACCCCCGCCCCCAAAGCAAACAGGAGTACCCAGGGCAGGCTCTGTACGCCCGTAAAATAAAGTTGTCTGATTAATACGTGTGTTACAGCGGGTCTGGAGAGCCACTTCATTCGCAGGCAGATGGAGAAGACTGAAAAGAAGAGATTGTAAAAACGAACGATGCTATTGAAAAGGTTGATGGCCTGATCGCCCAGCCTCTCAGCTCGCCAGTTCCATCCCCCGATATATGCCTGCAAAATTCGCATACCGACTTTATAGGCTGCATATCAGGAAATACAAGTGCGATGGATCACAATCGTCTAAAGTGCTCAAATTAGAAACGGTTTCTGTTTCTTCTCCAGACTTGCGTGCACAACCACGCTTAAGTAGCGTCCCGCCCCCTTTCATTTACGTTAAAATTCAGGACTTTCGGGGGCAAAATGCTCGAATCAATGCGGAACCAGGCTCAATCATGGATCGCCAAAGTTATCCTTGGCGGTATCGTACTCTCTTTTGCGTTATGGGGAGTGGGTGACTACTTCATGGGCAGCCAGGTAGAGTATGTTGCAGAAGTGGATGGAAAACCCATTACGGACAGCACATTTATCCAGACCTACGAACGCCAGCTTAATGCCTTCCGGGCCACGTTAGGCAAGGCATATTCCAAAGAGCTGGCAGAGGAGCGCGGCCTTAAAGAGAATACTATTCAGACACTTATCAATCGCCGTCTGATGCTCGAAGAGGCGCAGAAACTCGGACTTGCAGCACCTGAAGCCGCCCTGACGGCCCGCCTGCAGGCCGACCCCGCCTTTCAGTCTCCTGATGGATTTGATCTCGATCGATACAAAATTATCACCCGTAACATGGGCTACAGAACGACGCGTGACTATGAAGATGAACAGCGCCTGAACCTGATGGTCAATGCCCTGCAACAGGCCATTCTCGCCTCCGCACATGTGAATGACCGCGACATCAGAGAGAGTTTCAATCGTGAATTTGAACAGCGTGTTCTCTCTGCCATCATTGTTGATCCGGCCAGCATCGGTAAAAAGATCAAAATCGATGATGCACAGGCACGCGCCTATTTTGAAGGGCATCAGCAGAAATACCGTTCTCCTCTGAAGGTAAAACTGACAGCCGTTGAAATCTCTCCTGAAACATTTACCACCGACATGGCCATTGAAGCTGCGGATGTGGAAAGCGCATACAACGAGCGTATTGCCGAATACACCACGCCTGAGCGGCGCCATGCCAGACATATTCTGATACAGGCGGAAGATGATGAAGCATCACGCAAAGCCTCTCTGGACAGGGCGAATGCGGTTAAAGCACGCCTGGATGCCGGAGAAGCATTTGCTGCAGTTGCCAGAGAGCTGTCAGATGACAAAAGCACTGCTGACAAAGGTGGTGACCTCGGCTTCTTTGCACATGGCGTCATGCTGCCTGAGTTTGATGAAGTCGTATTCAGCACCGACATAGGCAAGGTGAGCAATCCTGTTGAATCCCAGTACGGTTACCACCTGGTCAAAATCGAAGCGATTCAGCCTGCCGCTGAAATCGCATTGAAAGATGTGTACGAAAAAATTGCCGATGATCTCCGTAAGGCCAGAGCCACGGATGAGGCCTACAAGGTTTCCCAGGATCTCGAAAACGCACTTGGCATGGAAGACTCACTAAAAGCTGCTGCAGCGATCATGAATCTGAAAGCCGTCGAAATTGGCCCGATCAGTGCCGATGAAGCACTTGGTGACGAACTGCTGGGCAGTGATGCTGCACTTCGGGTAAGGGCGTTCTCTGCTTTGCCTGGTGAAATTGTAGAAATTCAGGAGCTTGATGATGGCCGCTTTGTGGCACTTGAAATCAGCGAACGGATTGAACCTGACACATTGAGCTTTGCCGATGCGGCCGTACAGGTCTATGAAGATGCCCGTATTGCTCAGGCGGAAGAAAAGGCCGAAAACATTGCCGCCGAGATTGTTGCCAGGGCAGCAGAGACACCCATGGAAACGCTGGCACAGCAGCATGGACAGCCGCTATATATCTCCAAACCCGTTCGCAGCAGCGGCATTGGAGATGAGGCTGACTGGCTGACACCAACACTTCTCAGGCAGGCATTCAAGGGTGCCGACAAGAGTGTGTTGCCCACCCCTGTAAAAGTTTCAAAAGGCTTCGCTGTGGTACATGTAAAAGAGATCATTTCTCCTTCAGATGATAAGTTTGAAGCCGAGAAAGAGTCGATGCGTGTCGAAGTTGAAAGGGCGAAGGGTGCTGTTCGCTTTGCCCGCTGGATGGCAACCATACGGGACAACCACGACATCATCGTGCACAGGAATATTCTCGAACGCTTCTAAAGCGCCTCTTTTAAGCCAGATAATAAAGCCGGGCTTTGAAGCCCGGCTTTTTTGTGCCTGAGCGGGTCAGGCCTTGTTTCGTGTGCGCTAAGCAGTCGATGGTGTCTCTTCTGATTCAAAGCTGAATGCCTTCTTCTCAAACAGTGTAAGACAGGCAGCCACTACGTCGGCGTCATATAACCCGCCACTATTTGTTTCAATCTCCTCCAGAGCAGGTTTAATGCCAAGACTTGCCCGGTACGGCCGATGTGAACTCATCGCTTCGACCACATCAGCAACAGCCACAATCCTTGCCTCAAGGCATATCTGATCCCCTTTCAACCCTTGCGGATAGCCGGAGCCGTCGAGCCGTTCATGATGCTGATGGGCAATATCGGCCACCGGCCATGGGAAGTGGATATCCTTCAGAATATCAAAACCCGCCTGCGGGTGGCTCCTGATCAGGCTGTATTCAATATCCGTCAGCCGTGACGGCTTGCTCAGTATCTCAGCCGGCAGATGAATCTTGCCGATATCATGGATGATGGCACCCATCCGGATGCCTTCGATCCGGCTCTCTTCCAGGCTCATTGCACGGGCAATGGCAGTCGCAAGTTCAACCACGCGCCGCTGGTGGCCGGCCGTATAGGGATCGCGTGCCTCCACAGCCCTGGCAACGGCGGCAATTGTCTCCTGCAGATTCCGGTGTATCTGCACCAGCTGCTGCTCATTGACTGCCATAATCTCGTCACGATGCAGGCGCAGACGCAGTGAGCGCACGCCAAAGGCAAGGTCGTCTGCTGTCTCCTGCAGCAGCTTTATTTCCCTGTCCGTAAATGCATTCACACGTTCTGCATAGACGTGCAGCAGGCCGAAAGCTTTATTATCCGCATCCATCAGGGGCAGCGCAATATCGGCTGCACAATCGGATTTGAGCAGTGCGCCACCCCACTGCTGATAATTTGAATCGACTGCAATATCCTGCGTCACCTGGGTTTCTCCGCTCCGGATTGCACGGCCGCTGGGCCCCATGCCGGCTTTATTTTTTGCCCAGCCCGGTTGCATTTTATTCAGTAATTTTTTCTCAATGCCTGCACTGGCCATGATCTTTATCGACCGGTTTTTGTCATCCTGCGCATAACCCACCCAGGCCATCCGATACCCGTGCTGCTCAACAATTGCCCGGCAGATGGCCTGCAGCAGATCCGTCTCACTCTCCGCATGTACCAGTTCATGGTTTACCGTACTCAGTGCTATCAGCGCCCGGTTGACATGCTCCAGATTCTGTTCCGCCTGCTTGCGATCGGTGACATCACGGATAGTTCCTACTGCATGCCACTCGCCATGCAGATTGACTGAGGAAAGTGACAGCTCTATCGGGAATTCCGTTCCATCCTTTTTTAAACCTGTTAGTTCTACAGTTTGACCAATGACAGGCCCTTTGCCTGTCCTGATAAATGTTTTGAATCCGGAATAAAATGCCTCGTGGAATCGGGCCGGAGCAATCAGGGGGTGCAACTCCTTACCGACAGCCTCGGAGGCCGGGTAGCCGAAGAGCCTCTCGGCTGAACTGTTCCAGAAGGTGATCCTGCCTTCATGATCCATCATTAGCAGAGCGTCAAAGGCCGACGTTGCCATGGCGTGAACCGTTTCATTACTTTCTGAAAGTTTGAGCTCTGCTTCTCTGTGCTCAGTCACATCCTCCATGACGTGAATCGATAATGGTTCTTCGCCCTCCACGCACATGGTGTAGCCCTTGTTCAGGAATATCCGGCCATCTTCCAGCATGATTTCTTCTGCTGCTGCTTTTTCCAGCATCTTTGCACAGCCGGGCAGCGGCCCATCGCCTTTGGGGAACACCTCCCAGTAGAGCTTGCCGACCACCTCCCCGATCTCCATGCCGGCCTGTTCAGCATAGGCGCGGTTGGCGCGCAGGATGCGTAACTCGCTGTCATGCAGGAAGATCGGATCGGTGACCGCATCGAAGGTGCTCTCCCAATCCTTTTTGGCTGCTTCAATGGCATGCCGGGACAGGTTCAGATCCTCCAGCATGTAGAGCATGGACTGGCGGGACTTTTCCGCCTCTTCGAGGCGTTGTTGAAGCTGCCGCTCTGCATGTACGCGATCAGTAATATCATTGGCCGCAGCGTAAAGATTATTCTCTAAGGCCGGGGATGCTCGCCACTCCAGCCATCTGTATCCACCATCTTTATGCCGGTAGCGGTTGACAAATGCCGTTGTGCTCTGGCCGGAAAGCTGTTTTTCCACTTCCTTGTAGGTCATCTCCAGATCATCGGGGTGGATGAGATCAGTAAACGGTTTGCTCAGCAGTTCTTCTTTACTGTACCCAAGAACCGTTTCCCACTCATGATTAATCTCCTTGAAATAACCATCGGTTCCGGCAATACAGATCAGGCTGGGGACAACCGAGAAGAACTGTTCCAGCTCATGTTTTGCTTGCTCAATTTCCTTCTCCACCTGTTTTCGGCTGGAAATATCATGCTCCACTACGAAAGCACATTGCTCCCCGTGGTATTCTATCGCCCGGGCTGCAATCTCGGTAAAGAACGTTGAACCATCCTTGCATCTGTGCTCAGCCTCGAAATGAACAAGCTCTCCCTTTTTGATCAGCTCCAGTCTTTCGCCGATCTTCTCTGCCGATGATGTGGTGTCGAGCAGGGTGATCGGCTGATCGATCATCTCCTCCCGCCTGTAACCATGTTTCTCAAAAGCAGCATCATTTGCATCCACAATGACCGGGGGGCCGGACTCCTCTATTTTCAGAACCATCGCATAGTCTGCCACGCTCTGAAAAAGTGTCCGGTAGCGCTCCTCATTCCGGGCCACCTCTTCTTCGGCCCGCCTGCTTTCGGTGATATCCCGGGCTGTGGAAAGCGCACCCGTTACGGCTCCGTCAACACCCCTGAGCGCCTTGCAGTTCCAGGCCAGCAGACGCCTTTGCCCATCACTGCGATGCTGCCAGCTTTCCAGATAAATTGGGTTTTCATCGCCATCAAAGAGGGGTTGAACTGCTGTATATGTCTCCTGTTCTCCCTCAAAATAGAAACCGGCCTCCCTGCCGATTACATCTTCACCGAAAAACTCGATCCCCGCCCTGTTTGCCCATCTGTATATCCTGCTGCTATCCACCTCCATAACAATCTCGGGGATGGCAGCCAATAGTGCTTCGTAGCGTGCGGAAAGGGCCCTCAACCCCTCTTCCAACCGCCTGCGCTCAGAAATATCGCGGAAGATGCCTTGAATGAATTTCCTGCCATCAATCTCAATCGTGCCGGCAGTTACCTCCACAGGCACGTGATGCCCATCCCTGTGCAGGACAACAACACTCCCTTCGATGGCAGTTCCTTTTTGGATATTTTGCCGGAAGATATTCTGATAATACCCGGCCTCTTCTTTTGGATGCAGATCGGACTGATGCATGCCAATGATCTCTTTTCGTGGGCGGCCAATGAGCCCGGATGCCTGTTCGTTTCCTTCAACGATCAGGCCGGTCTCTGCATCGGCCAGAAATATGGCGTCCGGCGATGCCTCGATAATACTGACGTATATTTTCAGCCAGGCTGCATTGAGCTCATTGCTCACGGCTGTTTCTCCCGATGCTCTTTTTTCAGCTCTGCAAGTTCATCGCGCAGCTCCTTGATACGGAACTCCCGGTCAACGGTTGCCCGCTGGAACCGCTCCAGCTCATCAACACGGGCAGCCAGATCTTCAGCCCTCTGCCTGCGCTCAGCTTCCAGGACAATATTGTTCAGCGCCACAGAAATATCATTGGCCACTTCACCCAGAATAGTCTGCTCCTCATCGGCAATCTGGCCATCCTCTCCGGCATAGACCTCAAATACGCCGACCGTCCTGCCCTCAACAATAAGCGGAAGCACAGCAGCATGCTCACACCCCAGCTTCAGGAAAGGGGATAGCCATGGTGCTTTACAAGCCTCTCTATCCCTGAGTTCACAAAGCTCGATAACCCCTTTCTCCAGCACGCTCTGACAGGCAAGACAGAGGTGCAATGCGCCCGGTTCCTGCAGCCTGGTGACCTCTTCGACAAGGGCTTCATCTGCAGCAGCCCATGCAGCCATTTCCAGTTTGTTGCCCCGTTGCATACCGATCCAGGCGAAGCGGAATTTACCAATCTCCACGGCACTCACGCATGCTGCATCCAGCAGTGCCTTCTCATCAGGCTGCCTCTGCACATTCTGGTTGCAGTCGGAGAGAAATCGCAGCAGCCGGCTCGTTCTCTCCTGCTGGTATAAATCCTTAAGAACACGTTGCCTGTTGGTCTCGGCAAAGAAGCCGAAGCCAATCAGCAGGGCTGCGATAACAAGGCGCATCGACAACTCATCAGGCTCCGATTGGGCCAGCAGCGTTACGGATAGGGGCGCTATTTTCCAATAAAAGGTGTGTAGCAGCGCTTCCATCAACCAGTAGATGATTGCCAGGACAAGCCCCAGCCATCTCAGGTTAATTTTAAGGTGATTCGCATAGAGTGACACTTACCATAGCTCCTGTTTAAACATATAAGAGCAGGTCGTTATTGAAGCAGCACACCTTCCACATATACCCCTCACCCTTATAAGGTCAATTTACTAGTTTAGTTTATATCCCCCGATTTGTCCATTTACAACGCGAATGGGTGGAAAACGGGGAGAAAAACGGGAGAAAATGGGGACAGTGTACTAATTAAATTTTCTCTCAGGCAATTTACCAAAAAAGGGCAGGCATCGTGCACAACTCTTTATGCTGCATTGAGTCTGGCCCGCCTGCGGCAGAAAATGTATGTTTCGCAGCAATGAAAACCGTTGCAGACATCACTGCTCAAAAGAAAAAAGCCGGAAACCGCACAGTGGCAATTTCCGGCTTTGTGTCTGGTGGAGCCAAGCGGGATCGAACCGCTGACCTCCACACTGCCAGTGTGGCGCTCTCCCAGCTGAGCTATGGCCCCGGAGCAATGGATCTCCCGATCCGTTGCGGTCGCGAATACAGCCATGCACACATGGCAGTGTCAACACCAATTGGGGATAGATAAAGTGAAGCTTTTTAAGCACACGCTTTCAGCCGACTGCCTGACACCGCCGGGCGTTTTCTCCCGCCTCGTAAATCGCGGCGACTGCTTCATGTTTGAATCGGCTGAGGGTGGTGAACAGTGGGGCCGTTTCAGCATTCTCGGTATCAGCCCGGCATGCCGGGCAACCGCTAACGGAAACGTCACACACCTGCTTCATCGTGATGGCAGTGAAGAGACTGTCGACTGCGGTATTCTTGACTGGTTGCGTGACCATGTGCTGAACCAGACGTTTATTCCGGAAGATGACCTGCCGTTTGCCGGTGGGGCAGTGGGTTATTTCGGTTATCAGATCGTTTCACAATTTGAAGATATCCCTGCCGACCTTCCCGATCCGGTGGGCGCACCCGAATCGGCTTATCTGCTGGTCGATCGCTTCATGGTATTCGACAATCTCAAAGGTACACTGACCTGCTGTGTCCGCCTGCCGGAACATGAATCTGAAGAGGCTGAGAGCGTATTAAACCGGATGGAGGCAAGCCTCTATGAGGGTGAAGTGGCCCATGCCCTGAATCTGGATGCCGATACCACCCTGAGCGAGCCGCCGGTAGCTCTAACCACACAGGCTGATTTTGAAGCGGCTGTTTCCAAAGCGCGTGAGTACATTCATGCCGGTGATATTTTTCAGGTGGTACTGAGCCAGCGCTTTTCCAAGAAACTGAATTGCGCACCGTTTGATCTCTACCGTGCAGTACGCCATATCAACCCGTCACCCTATCTCTTTTACCTGCATATCGGTGGCACCATTCTGGTTGGCTCATCACCGGAGATTCTGGTTCGCCGGGAGATGGAGAGAGCCGTGGTTCGACCGATTGCCGGCACACGCCCGCGTGGCAGGACGGCTGCAGAAGACAGGGCTCTGGAAGCGGATCTTCTCTCGGATGCCAAAGAGCTGGCTGAACACGTTATGCTTGTCGATCTTGGCCGCAATGATCTTGGCCGCGTATGCAAATACGGCTCTGTATCACTGACCGAATCAATGACCATTGAACGTTATTCGCATGTGATGCATATCGTCTCTCAGGTTGAGGGTGATCTGAGTGAAGATGCAGACAGCCTCGACCTGCTGGCAGCGACCTTCCCGGCAGGCACTGTTTCCGGTGCTCCCAAGGTGCGCGCCATGGAGATTATTCATGAACTTGAGCCGGTCTCACGCGGCCCGTATGCGGGCACGGTCGGTTATATCGGATTTGGCGGCCAACGTATGGATACGGCGATTGCCATCAGAACCGCCGTGATTCATGGCGGTGAAATCCACATTCAGGCCGGAGCCGGTATCGTTGCCGACTCAGTACCGGAGCGCGAGCATGCGGAGTGTGTTAACAAAGCCACCGCCATGTTCCGTGCCGTAGCACTGGCTGAAGCGCAGAGGAGAGTTTAGTGAACACGTCAGAAACATCCTGTTTCCAGCTTATAGTCGCAGGCCGGAAATGTGCTTTTTTCCTGCTCACAAATGTGAACAGAGAAGCTTCACATTTGCCTGCCATCCATGGCAGGAAAAAGGTTCTTCCATGATTCTCGTGATCGACAACTACGACTCATTCACCTTCAACCTGGTACAGTATCTGGGTGAACTCGGCGAGCAGCCACAGGTTTACCGCAACGATAAAATCAGTATTGAAAAGATCAGCAAGCTCAAACCTGACCATATACTGATATCACCCGGCCCATGTACGCCGCATGAAGCGGGCATCTCCAAAAGCGTCATCGAACGCTTCTCCGGCCGGATTCCGATTCTGGGTGTCTGCCTTGGTCACCAGGCCATCGGTGAGGTCTTTGGTGGCACAGTATCACGGGCGCCACGGCTGATGCACGGCAAGACCAGTCCGATTGAACACACCGGCAAAGGCATCTTTAAAGGCATCCCTTCACCGTTCACGGCAACAAGATACCACTCGCTGATTGTCGAAGAGCCGCTTCCGGAGATCCTGCTTCGAACCGCATGGACCAAAGAGGGGGAACTGATGGGACTGCAGCATCGTGAACACCCGACCTTCGGCGTCCAGTTTCATCCGGAATCGATCCTGACCGAGCATGGACACCGGATGCTGAAAAATTTTCTGGAGGTTTCAACATGAGCCACCTTCTTGTCCAACAGATGATTCAACAGCTTCAGGCCGGTCAATCCATTTCCAGAGAACATGCACACAATGTTTTCAGCCTGATCATGCAGGGGGAAGTCACTCCTGCCCAGATCGGAGCCCTGTTGATGGGCCTCACCATTCGTGGAGAAACCGCTGAAATCGTTACCGGTGCTGCCCAGGCCATGAGAGCTGCAGCAACCCGGGTCTCTCCGAATGCAACAGGCCTTCTGGATACATGTGGAACCGGTGGTGATGGTGCAAGCACATTTAACATCTCAACAGCGGTTTCTATCGTTGTTGCCTCCTGCGGCCAGCCTGTTGCCAAACATGGAAACCGGGCCATGTCTTCCAAATCCGGTGCTGCCGATGTACTTGAGGCTCTCGGGGTAAACCTGGAGCTGACGCCTGAACAGGTTGCAAACTGTATTGATGAGGTTGGTATCGGTTTTCTTTTTGCCCCCAGCCTTCACCCGGCCATGCGCCATGCCGGGCCGATACGCCGTGAACTGGGCATCAGAACGCTGTTCAACATTCTGGGCCCGCTTACGAACCCCGCCAACGCAACCTATCAGCTCCTTGGTGTATACGCGGAAGACAGGCTTGAACTTGTTGCCGATACACTGAAAAAGCTTGGCGTCAAACGCGCCCTGGTTGTGCATGGCCGTGATGGCCTTGATGAAATCACCACCACCGGTATCACCGATGCCTTTTTTATTGAAGAGGACTGTGATATTGAGCCATTTGAAATCGACCCGTCAGCATTCGGCATGCCGTTTGCCACGCCCAAAGCCCTTAAAGGTGGTGATGCATCCTATAATGCTGAAATTATTAAACACGTCTTTGCCGGTCAGGCGGGTGCTGCCCGTGATATCATCCTGCTCAACGCCGGGGCAGCCCTCTGGGTAGCCGAACGTGCAGACAGTATAGGGGATGGAATTACCATGGCTGCCGAGGCCATTGATTCCGGTAAAGCCAAGGCCACACTCGATGCGCTTATCGCTTTCACCCAGAAGCAGTCGTGAGCTCTATTCTCAACGAAATTGCCACCTATAAAAAAGAGTGGGTAGCCCGGTGTAAAGCCCGCCTCTCTGAACAGAAGCTGTTAAAGCTTGCCAGCCATTATTCGCCTCTGGATTTTGCCGGTGCACTTGTCGGGCGTATCGACAACAAAGAAAATGCGGTCATTGCAGAGGTGAAAAAGGCCTCTCCATCCAAAGGCGTGATCCGGGAAAATTTCGATCCGGTCTGGATTGCCCAGGCCTATGCAGACGGCGGTGCAACATGCCTCTCCGTACTGACCGATGTGAAATTTTTTCAGGGCTCTGATGACTACCTCCGCGCTATACGCAAGGCAGTTAGCCTGCCGATTCTGCGCAAGGAGTTCATGGTTGACCCCTATCAGGTCGCAGAAGCCCGTATGATGGGTGCTGACTCTATTCTGATCATCATGGCAATGGTAGATGATACCCTGGCACAGGAGCTGGCCTCTGCGGCCGCTGAGCAGGGCCTGTCAATCCTTCCCGAGGTTCATAGTGCAGAAGAGCTGGAGAGAGCCCTGCAACTGGATACTCCCCTGCTTGGCATTAATAATCGTAATCTGCACAGCTTTGAGATATCACTGCAGACAACCATCTCACTGCTACAACAGGTTCCGGCTGACAGAGCAGTGATAACCGAATCAGGTATTTTCTCGCATGGTGATATTCAGCTTATGAATGAGGCAGGAATCCATGGCTTTCTTGTCGGCGAATCACTGATGCGTCAGCCGCAGCCGGGCAAGGCTCTGAGCAGCCTGCTTCAGGGATCATAAAAAAGAGGGCCGGATGGCCCTCTTCTTACTTTAAAGGGACATATCCCTGCTGTTATAAACCACCGGCCTGAAACCGCTCATCCACGGCGGAGAAAAGTTCCCCACTGACGTTGCGTTTAAAGGGACGGTTCACCCAGTGGCGATTAATATACCCCTGACCAATCGTCCTGATTTCCAGACGGGTTTGGGCTCCACTCTCACCTTCAACCTTCTGACGCAGCACCCTGATAACGAAACGATGGCGATACCCCTGGACGCCATCACCGCCGAACAGGCCGCCAAAGGAGGCCTGGGTAGAGGTGGCACTCCCTGCATCCCATCGAATCCAGTCTGTCGTAACGGTTCCGCTTGGTGAGTCAACGCTCTGTACCGGCAGATTCAGAGATGTCATGGCATCAATGACTGCTGAAAAGACTTTCGCAGCATCAACTGCATAAAGCTTTGCATCAAGCGCCACGGCCTTTCCAGCAACAGCTTCCTTTGCATACTCCGGCAACTCACCTCTCCGGGATGCAACTGAGTCAGGCGTAGGAACCTCGACCTCTCCCATGAGTGAAGGCGGGACATCCAGTGGAGCGCGGGAGTCAGCTTTAGAAGAACCGGCTGAGCCTCTGGCATAATCCGGCTGATCTTTAGGGTCCTCCCATGGGATCAGTAATGGCCGGTCAGCGCAGGCGGACAACCCAAGGAGTGCAATAACGAATATTAGAAAACGCGGGGAATATTTCATAGCGCAGCATTCAAGCGGGGAATCAATGTCCGGTCAATGAGAGATTGCCGGAAACATCCATGTTCAGAGCATAAAAAAAGAGGTGCTGTTATGCACCTCCTTTAAAAACATGTTCAGCAGTGAGAAGAACTATGCCTCAGTAGCCGTTTCGGCTAAGGCTGCTTCAACCTGACCTACCAGCTCAATAATGGCCATTGGCGCAGCATCACCTGCACGGTGACGGGTTTTGATCATACGGGTATAACCACCCGGACGTTCTGCAAAAACCGGAGCCACATCGTTGAACAGACGATCAACAATCGGGCGATAGCGCAGTTTTGCCAGAGCCTGACGACGGGAATGAAGGTCTCCTGCCTTACCAAGTGTGATCAACTTCTCAATATATGGACGAACCGCACGGGCCTTGGCCTGTGTGGTCTCAATACGGCCATGTGTCAGCAGTGCTGTTGCAAGATTTGCAAGCAGGGCCCGACGGTGTCCGGTTGGCAGTCCAAGAGAACCATGATGTTTACGATGTCTCATCGTGTGATACCTCTCTCTATTCCTTAAACTTCTTTGGACTCTTCAGGTGGCCAGCTTTCCAGCTTCATGCCCAGGCCCAGACCCATATTCTCAAGTACTTCTTTGATTTCAGTCAGTGATTTACGGCCAAAGTTCGGCGTACGCAGCATCTCCTGCTCGCTACGCTGTACCAGATCACCTACACGGAAGATATCATCACTCTTCAGGCAGTTCATGGAACGCACTGAAAGATCAAGGTGGTCAATTGGCTGGGCAAGTACCTCTTCGATACCATCACCTTCACCTTCCGGTTCCAGCTCATCTTCAAGCGCACTAAAGTCCGCAAAGACTACAAGCTGATCCTGGATAATCCTGGCAGCCGCGCCAATGGCCTCTTCCGGAGTGATTGAGCCGTTGGTTTCAATCTCCATAATCAGTTTGTCATAGTTGGTCTTCTGGCTTACACGTGCATTTTCAACACGAGTGGCAACACGACGAACAGGTGAGTAGGAAGCATCTACCAGCAGAAATCCAACTGCACGGTCATCGTGTTCACGTTCATGTACCGGATCATATCCACGACCCTTTTTGACGATAGCCTCAAACTTTAAAACAGTGTCCTCATTCAGGTGTGCGAGAACCATTTCCGGATTCATGACCGTTACGCCGGCCGGGCACTGAATATCACCGGCGGTAACAACTGCCGGGCCTTTAGCATCCAGAACAATTGATGCGGACTCACTGTTGGACATATCAATATCCAGCTCTTTCATGGTCAGAATAATGTCCATGACATCTTCACGAACACCTTTGATGGTATCATACTCGTGCATAACACCTTCAAATTTCACTGCTGTCACAGCCCCTCCCGGAAGAGAAGAGAGCAGCATGCGCCGAAGGCTGTTGCCCAGGGTTGTGCCATAACCACGCTCAAGTGGTTCAAAGACAATCTTTGATGTGCGGCCGGGAATAATTTCCTCAACCGTAATCGAACGTGGTTTAATCAGATCCATATTTATGACCTCAGTGATTACTTGGAGTACAGTTCTACGATCAACTGTTCACGGATACCCGGATCCAGTTGGTCACGTGCAGGAAGCTCACGAAATGTGGCTTGCCTGGTGGTGAGATCAACATCCAGCCACTCAGCAGTGCCACGCTGTGAAGCTGCCTCAACAGAGGCGCTAATGCGCAGGTGCTCAGCAGCTTTCTCATTGATGGAGATCCGCGCCCCCACCGGTACCTGATACGAAGGAATGTTCACCCAGCGATCATCTACCTTGACGTGTTTGTGGCGAACAAGCTGACGTGCCTCGGTACGGGAAGATGCCAGCCCCATACGGAACACAATGTTGTCCAGACGGGATTCCAGAAGCTGCAGCAGGTTCAGGCCTGTTACACCCTGCCTGCGATCAGCTTCCTTGTAATAACTAAGAAACTGCTTCTCCAGCAGACCGTAGGTACGCTTAACCTTCTGCTTCTCACGAAGCTGGGTTCCGTAGTCGGAGACTTTCTGACGGCGGCTTTGGCCGTGCATACCCGGCGCATAAGCACGACGCTCAATCGGGCATTTGTCCGAATAGCATTTTCCGGCTTTCAGATAGAGTTTTTCGCCCTCACGACGACAGAGACGGCATTTAGCCTCGAGATAACGAGCCATGGTCTAAAACTCCTAAACGCGACGCCGCTTTGGAGGGCGGCAGCCGTTATGCGGGATTGGGGTTACATCGCGAATCGATGTGACATTAAGACCGACTGCAGCAATCGCACGCAGCGCGGATTCACGACCTCCACCAGGCCCCTTAACCAGTACGGAGACATTCTTGACTCCATGATCCATTGCCTTGCGGGCTGCATCTTCAGCAGCTACCTGTGCAGCAAACGGTGTACTCTTTCGGGACCCACGGAAACCGGAGCCACCACTGGTTGCCCAGCTGATCGCATTACCGGATTCGTCGGTAAAAGTGATAATTGTATTGTTAAAAGAGGCTTTTACGTGAGCCACTGCATTGGCAATGTTCTTACGCGTGCGTTTTTTAGCAACTGTTTTTGTTTTCGGTGCGGCCATTCTACTTACCTGCTAACCCTATTTCTTCTTACCGGCAACGGTACGGCGAGGACCTTTGCGGGTACGAGCATTTGTCTTACTGCGCTGGCCACGAACCGGAAGCCCTTTACGATGGCGAAGACCACGGTAGCAACCAAGGTCGGTGAGACGCTTGATACTCATGGTCACTTCACGGCGCATATCACCTTCTACGGTATAATCCGTATCAATGATGCCACGAATATTATCAACCTCAGCATCACTGAGATCTTTCACGCGCACTTCCGGACTGACCTTAGCCTTCTCCAGAATTCTGCGTGAGCTGCTCAACCCGATACCAAAGATATAGGTTAATGCAACTTCGACGCGCTTCTGCGTCGGAATGTTAACACCAGCAATACGTGCCACTTACGCCTCCTTATCGCAGCATGTCAGGTTAGCCCTGACGCTGCTTATGACGTGCATTCTCGCAAATAATACGAACCACGCCTTTACGCCGGATTACCCGGCACTTATTACACATTTTCTTAACTGACGCACGGACCTTCACAGATCTACCTCCGTCGCTTCATTTCTATCAAACTTGGCGACAAGTTTTTCAAGCCTTCCAATTCATCCAACAGGCCGACCGAAGCCCAACCCGTTTATTTTTCGCGGTAGCTGATTCGACCGCGTGAAAGGTCATAAGGAGATATCTCCACTGTAACCTTGTCACCTGGCAAAATACGAATGTAGTACTTACGCATTTTGCCTGAAATTGTACACAACACTTCATGGTCATTCTCGAGCTTAACCTTGAACATTGCATTCGGAAGCTTTTCAACAACTTCCCCTGACATCTCTATAATATCTTCTTTAGCCATACTCTAGCTTTTTACCGCCTCAATCAGCACAGCGTAAACTGCCTTCATCTCCCCGGATGCATCGAGCTTCCTGAACGATGGCAAAGCCTTGTAGTAGTCCAGCAGTGGCTTTGTCTGCTCAGTATAAACTTCAAGGCGTTGGCTGATAACCTCTTCCCTGTCGTCATCCCTCTGGTAGAGCTCTCCGCCACATCGATCACAACGCCCTTCTTCACGGGGGGGCGAATAATGCCGATGAAATCCAAAACCGCAACCCCTGCATATCAATCGGCCGCTAAGTCGCTCCAGCAACATCTCTTCCGGTGCATCCATGAAGACAACCCGGTCAATCTTCTTGCCATGCTTTTCAAGCATTGCAGCCAGAGCCTCCGCCTGAGACACATTGCGGGGAAACCCGTCCAGAAGAAACCCGGCTATTGCTGAAGCATCCGTAATTCGCTCCTCAATCATGCCAATCACGACATCATCAGGGACCAGCTTGCCTGCATCCATGTAGGTCTTTGCCTTCAAACCCAGATGCGATCCATCACTAACAGCCGCTCTTAAAATATCACCCATGGCAAAGTGCGTGATGCCCAGCTCTTTAACAAGCATGTCGCTCTGAGTGCCTTTACCAACACCTGGTGGCCCAAACAGAACGATATTCATTTAACGGCTGGTTTTCAGGCGTGCCTGCTTCATCAGACCTTCATACTGATGGCTCATCAGATGCGATTGAATCTGACTCATGGTATCCATGGTTACGACCACCACAATCAACAGGCTGGTTCCACCGAAATAGAACGGAACCGAGAGCTCACTGATCAGATACTGGGGTAGCAGACAGACAAGTGCCACGTAGGCCGCACCTACAACAGTAATCCGGGTCAAAACAGCATCGATGTAGTCAGATGTCTTCTGGCCAGGACGAATACCCGGAATGAAACCACCGTTCTTCTTCAGATTATCCGCAGTATCCTTAGGATTAAAAACAATCGCGGTATAAAAAAAGCAGAAAAATACAATCAGCGCAGTAAATATCGTCATGTAGAGCCATGCGCCCGGTGAAAGGATCGCAGAGAGATCTCCCAGCCATCCGAAGCCCTCGGCCCCCTTGGTGAACTGTGCAAATGTAGCCGGCAGAAGAATCAGGCTGGATGCAAAAATCGGAGGAATAACACCCGCCGTATTAACCTTCAAAGGCAGAAAGGATGACTGGCCGCCATAGAGCCGATTGCCCACCTGGCGCTTGGCATACTGAATGGGAATGCGGCGCTGAGCACGCTCAAACCATACAACTACACCGGTAACAGCAATCGCCATAGCAAAAAGGCCAAGCACGGTAAATGCACTGTATTCGCCGGTACGTGCAAGCTCCAGTGTACCACCGATGGCAGATGGCAGGCCTGCAACAATGCCTGCAAAGATAATCATGGAGATACCGTTACCAATACCTCGCTCGGTAACCTGCTCGCCCACCCACATCAGGAATATCGTGCCTGTAACAAGTGTAATCGCAGTAATGGCACGGAACTGCAATCCCGGGTCGAGAACAACGGACTGGCCGGCCACAGCGAACGATTCCAGACCAATGGACATACCAATGGCCTGAAAGCATGCAAGGAAAACGGTTCCATAGCGGGTGTACTGGGTAATCTTACGACGACCTGCTTCACCCTCTTTCTTCAACTGCTCCAGCTTTGGAGAGACAACCGTCATCAACTGCAGAATAATCGCCGCCGAGATATAAGGCATAATACCCAGAGCAAAGATAGTCAGGCGTGACAGTGCTCCACCTGAGAACATATCAAACATGCCCAGAAGACTACCCTGAGCCTGGCTGAAAAACTGAGCCAGCACAGAGGCATCAATACCGGGTACGGGAATATGTGCCCCCATACGATAGACAATCAGCATGGCCAAAGTGAAAAGAATCCGGCTCTTTAGCTCCGGAATCTGACCAATATTTGCCAATCCCCCC
>JAIPJD010000005.1 GCA_021734365.1 Mariprofundaceae bacterium
TCGGATGTCGGGTTTAATCTCAATAAAAAGCGTGAGCTGCGGCTTCTCCTTCAACCATATTAACAGTTTCTGCAGCGTGAGCAGAGTGAAGCAGGGGTAGCAGAGCTCTTCCAGGTCAATCAGATCCAGCAGCGATACATGCAGTGCCAGATCACACAGGCGTTTGAGTGAGTCATCGTGGATCACTACCGGCACCAGATCACGGGTGAACTGGATATCGCACTCGGCGAACAGGGCTCCCGATTTCACAGCAAGCTTAAAGGCAGCCAGTGTGTTCTCAACTCCGCCCTCGCGGTCACCGCGGTGGGCCACCAGCCACGTTCCGGGATCATCGGGAAACTTTTTCATTCTCCTCTGATTGTGGCTCAATAACCCCGTGTCGTAAAGGCAGGCGGAGATAGTTTGCACCACCTCTCTGAAAGCGTAAGCTGCCGTCCATGTCTGATGCCGATTCCCGAGCCTCGTTTGCTGTTGCCCTTCTCCACTACCCGGTTCTGAACCGGCATAGAGAACGTTCCACTACGGCGGTCACCTCGATTGACATCCATGATTTTGTCCGTAGCTGTGCCATGTATGACGTCGGGCCGGTCTATATTGTGCACCCGGCACGGGGGATGCATGCGCTGTTGAAAGATGTCGCAGGCTACTGGCTGCAGGGTGGTGGCAGAGAGCGCAATCCGGGCAGGGGTGAGTCGATCAAATCGCTAAAGCTGGCCAAAAGTCTGCAGGAGGTGCTTGACCAGGAGAATTACACCCTCTGGTACACCTCTGCCACACCCCCGGAAGGGAAGCTTATGGAGGTTGCTAACCTGCCGGAAAAAAAGGAAAAACACCTGATCGTGTTCGGTACCGGATCGGGCCTTGATTACAGTGCGCTGCCAAAGCCAAATGGATGGTTGTCACCGATTGAAGGTATCGGTATGGTTCGCCACCTTTCTGTGAGGGCTGCTCTGGCTATTTACCTGGACAGGCTTACACAGGGGAGACTGAAAACAGCGATGTAAGTTGAACATTGAACCCATGGATGGGGATTGATTTGAAACTGAAAAGCGGCAGAGCTGATTTTGGTGATACGTTCCTGTATCACACATGCTTTCAGATTTGAAAGCTGTAATTTGGAGGCAAGTTAAAATGCGTGCTTTGGATGATGTAACAAAAGACCAGATTCGTGACGATATCCCGCAGTTCCGTGAAGGCGACACTGTGAAGGTAAACGTCCGTGTTGTTGAGTATAAAGAGCTGAAAGGCGGCAAGGTTGAGAGCCGTGAGCGCGTACAGGCTTATGAGGGCATTGTGATTGCCCGCCATAACAAGGGTATCTCCAGCAGCTTCACAGTTCGTAAAATTTCCAACGGTGTTGGCGTTGAGCGTGTTTTCCCGCTGCATTCACCACTACTGGAAAGTATCAGTGTGAGCCGTCGCGGCCAGGTTCGTCGTGCGAAGCTCTACTACCTGCGCGACCTGTCAGGTAAGGCTGCACGTATTCGCGAGCGTCGCTACTAAAATCGGCCTTGCCTTCCTGATAGAGAGAAGGACAAAAAAATACCGTAGTATTTGATATAAAAGAGGCCCATCATGGGCCTCTTTTTGTATCGCAAAAGAGTTAATGAGAAACTTCAAGAGGGAGATAGAGAATCATGTCCGACCGTTCCGATTTCTTTCAGGCCGACCTGAGCGACGAGATTGTTGTCAACGCCATCAGGGATGAACTGGGCCGCCAGCAACACACCTTAGAACTGATTGCCAGCGAAAACATCGTCTCAAAGGCAGTGATGCAGGCGCAGGGCTCGGTGATGACCAATAAATATGCGGAAGGCTATCCCGGCCGCCGTTACTATGGCGGTTGTGAGCATGTCGATGTGGTTGAGGCGCTGGCGCAGGAGCGTGCCAAAGAGATCTTCGGTGTAAAACATGCCAATGTGCAGCCGCACTCCGGATCCCAGGCCAATATGGCCGTCTACATGGCTGTGTTGCAGCCGGGTGACACGATCATGGGTATGGATCTCTCTCACGGTGGGCACCTGACCCACGGTTCTCCGGTAAACTTTTCCGGCCGCCTCTATAACGTCGTTGCCTACGGTGTACGTGAATCTGATGAGCGCATTGATTATGACGAGATGCAGGCACTGGCTGAAGAGCATAAGCCGAAGATGATTATCGGTGGTGCATCGGCTTATGAGCGTGAGATTGATTTTCCCCGCATGCGTCAGATTGCCGACTCCATCGGTGCCATCCTTTTTGTTGATATGGCACACTATGCAGGCCTGATTGCCGCCGGTGCCTACCCGTCACCGGTGGGGCATGCGCATGTGATCACCACGACCACACATAAAACCCTGCGCGGCCCGCGTGGTGGCATGATTCTGACTGACGATGATGAGCTGGCGAAAAAGATCAACTCCCGCATCTTCCCCGGCATCCAGGGTGGTCCGCTGATGCATGTGATTGCTGCCAAGGCGGTTGCCTTCGGCGAGGCGTTGGGTGAGCAGTTCCAGACAGATCAGAAGCAGGTGATTGCCAATGCCCGCACACTGGCTGAAACCCTGACCGCGGGTGGCCTGCGTGTGGTTTCAGGCGGTACCGACTGCCACATGTTCCGTGTTGATGTGCGCCCGCAGGGGATCACCGGTAAAGTGGCAGAAGAGGCACTTGAGGCTGCCGGCATTACCACCAATAAGAATACCATTCCGTTTGATCCGGAGTCACCGTTTGTAACCTCCGGCATCCGTGTCGGCACATCGGTGATTACCGCACGCGGCATGCGGGAGGGTGAGACGCAGTTGATCGGAGAAATGATCCTTAAAGTGTTGGCATCGCCTGAAGATGCGGCTGTTCACGCCGAAGTATTCAATGAAGTGAAAGCATTGACTGACCGCTTCCCCATTTATACAGACTGATTGGTTTGATGCGCAAAAAAACATCCCTGTTTTGTTGCTTAACGAGTGCGGAAAAGTGTCATCTCCCGTGCTCTGACACATCACTCCTGAAAGGCCTGACTTGCCGCCCGTCCGCGGGCGGACCGGGCTTTTTTTAATGCACTGTCCTTTCTGTTCCAATGATGACACCCGTGTGATTGATTCACGTGTGGTTGAAGATGGCGCCGCAGTTCGGCGACGGCGTGAGTGTGAGGTGTGCGGCAAACGTTATTCCACCTATGAGCGGGCAGAACTGCGTTTACCGATGGTGGTGAAGAAGGATGGCACCCGTCAGACGTTCAGTGTTGAAAAGATCCGCAACGGTCTGCAGAAGGCACTGGAAAAGCGACCGGTCTCGGCTGATAGCCTTGAGCAGGCCGTCAATAGTATCCTGCGTTCGGTGCAGGAGCTGGGGGAATCGGAAATACCTGCCGAGAGTGTTGGCGAGTTTGTCATGCAGCAACTGCAAAGCCTTGATGGTGTTGCCTATGTCCGGTTCGCATCGGTTTATCGTGAATTTAAGGATGTTGATGATTTTCTTGCAGCGGTAAAAAATGCCATGGAAGATAAGTAGAGTATATATAAACTTGGGCCATGGATGGCCTAACAAAATCAGCTCGCTGATTTTGTAAGCAGGGCGAAACTACGCTTTTTCTCTGTGCAAAAAGAAAACTGCATGGATGCAGTTTTCGTACCAAACAAACAGATGGAGTATGTTGTGTCATTAAAAATTGCAGTGTTGCCGGGTGATGGCATCGGTCCTGAGATTATCCGTGAGGCATTGAAGGTTATGGACGTGCTCAATGACCATTTCGGCCTGAATGCCGAGTGGCAGGAAGCAGGTATTGGTGGCGCGGGCTATGAAGCATCCGGCGACCCTTATCCGGAAGCAACGCAAAAGCTGGCACACTGCAGTGCTGCAGTACTGCTCGGAGCTGTCGGTGGGCCGCAGTGGGAGGCGCTGGATAAGCCTCTTCGCCCGGAAGCCGGCCTGCTGCGTATTCGTGAAGATCTGGGGCTGTTTGCCAATTATCGCCCAACCAAAGTACATCGTCAGATGCTCGAAGCATCCACGCTTAAACCGGAAGTGATCGATGGTGTTGATATTATGGTTGTGCGTGAACTGGTCTCCGGCATCTATTTTGGTCAGCCCAGGGGTATTGAAGTGCGTGATGGTGAGCGCTACGGATTTAATACCATGGGCTACCGTGAGAGTGAGATTCGACGTATCGCCCGTAAAGCATTTGAAGCGGCACGGCTGCGCAGCAATCGTGTCTGCAGTGTTGAGAAAGCCAATGTGCTGGATGTGTCCGAGTTGTGGCGGAGTGTTGTCATCGAACTGCACCAATCCGAGTTCAGTGATGTCGAGCTTTCGCATATGTATGTCGATAATGCAGCCATGCAGCTGATTCGGAACCCAAAACAGTTCGATGTGATTGTCACAGGCAATCTGTTTGGTGATATCCTCTCCGATGAAGCATCAATGCTGACCGGATCAATTGGCATGTTGCCATCAGCCTCGATTGGTGAAAAATTCGCCATGTATGAACCCATTCATGGCTCGGCACCTGATATTGCCGGCGAAAACAGAGCCAATCCACTGGCGACCATTCTATCGGTGGCCATGATGCTGCGTTATTCACTTGATCGTGCTGATCTGGCTGAGAAGGTGGAGCAGGCAGTGGAAATGACACTGGATGATGGTATCCGTACAGGGGATCTGGCCAGTGCCGGTGAGGCATCCGTTTCATGTTCCGGCATGGGGGATGCAGTATGTGAACGTCTGGTGAGGCTTGCATGATGGAATCATTTCTGGCTGAAAAAGATGGTTATGTGGTGGCGGTTGTCGGGGCAACCGGTGCGGTTGGACAGACCATGCTTGAAATTCTGGCTGAGCGTAATTTTCCGGTCTCGGAGCTGATTCCCGTAGCATCGAGCCGCAGTGCGGGCTCTACCGTTGAGTTCAAGGGTAAAGAGTACGTCGTTCAGGATCTGGAGAAATTTGATCCGGCCGGGTGTGATATTGCACTCTTCTCTGCCGGTGGCGGCACTTCAAAAACACATGCGCCGCGGTTTGCCGAAGCCGGCTGCTATGTGGTGGATAACTCCAGCGCCTGGCGTATGGATGAATCAATCGCACTGGTGGTTCCGGAAGTTAATCCGCATGTGCTGGAGATGGCGCGTGAGAACAGAATTATCGCCAACCCCAATTGCTCAACCATCCAATTGGTGGTGGCACTCAAGCCCTTGCATGATGCCGTACCGATTGAACGTGTGGTGGTCTCCACCTATCAGGCTGTTAGCGGGGCAGGCGGCAAGGCTGTTGAGGAGCTGGCCAAACAGACCACACAGCTGCTTAATGGTCAAAGCGCCGACATAAATGTGCTTCCCGCCCGGATCGCCTTTAACGTCATTCCTCAGATCGACGTGTTCATGGATGACGGTTACACCAAAGAAGAGCGCAAGATGATGGATGAGACCCGCAAGATCATGGAGGCTGACATTGCCGTCACTGCGACCACTGTTCGTGTGCCGGTCTTTTATGGCCACTCCGAGTCGGTTAATGTTACCTTTTCCGGCCCCATGGATGCAGACCGGGCCCGGGAATTGTTGGCTGATGCCGAGGGTGTCTGTGTGGTAGATGATCCGAAAGGTGAAGATTACCCGATGCCATCCATGGCGGCGGGTACCGATCCGGTCTGGGTTGGCCGAATTCGGAATGACTATTCTTCCTTCAATTCCTTGCACTTGTGGGTTGTTGCTGATAATGTACGTAAAGGTGCGGCTCTAAATGCCGTACAAATAGCGGAAATTCTGATTCGACACGCTTAGGCCTGTTGGGCCCTGGGTTATCGATCACAGGAGGGTGGCATGCGTCAAAAAATCATGCTTGCTTTTTATGGACTCATCATTGCTATGGCGGTGTTTTCAACGCATGCCGGTGCAGTCTCATTAGGTAAAATCGATGTAGCCAGCCACCTTGGAGAGCCCTTCTATGCAGAGGTTCCGCTAACCCTGGATGAGGGTGAAGTGATCTCCAGTGTTTCCGTTGAACTGGCAGAGCCGGCTGACTACAGGGTCCTTGAGGTCTATCGTGACCGGGCACTGCAGATGGTGCGTGCCGAGGTTGAGCGTGACAGTCGGGGAACCCGTGTTGAACTTACCTCCCGTGACGCTATCGATGCCCCTTTCTTTAATGTGGTTCTCAAGGTTCACTATGGCCGTGCCACGCATTTCAAGAAGTATCCTGTTTTTCTTGACCTCCCTCGCGCAGCAACACCGTCCAAAGATGCCGTCCCGCTTCCGTCTGCCTCTGTAGGGGAGGTGGCAGAGCCGATGGTAACACCGGTTGAGGCGATGCCTGTTGTGGCCGCTATGGATGATGATGCCGCAACCGAAGAACAGCCCGCACCATTTACACCCCACGACCAGTGGGCGCGCACTTCACATTATGGCCCGATGGTTTATGGCGATACCATTTCCACGGTTGCGGATCGTCTGCGGATTGATGATCGATACAGCAGAAACCGGGTGATGGTGGCACTGTTCGAGAAGAACAGAAGCAAGTTTGAGAATGATAATATTAACCTGATTCAGGCCGGAACCCATCTTGATGTGCCGATGGCCAACGAAGTTGAGCGTATCAGTTCAGAACAGGCAAACTCCATTATGAAAGATCACAACCAGCGCTGGAGAGAACTGGTAAAACAGCCTCGCTATGCGGCGGTTAAAGAGGCTCAGGAGACCCGTTACAGTAAACGTGTCCGGGTTGGCAAGTCTGCTACAGGCGTTGCGGCTGCCCCTGTTTCAGGATCAGCGGCCGACGAAACGCTGACAACTGCGGAGCAGCCTTCGACCTCTCCTGTGGCTGTCGATGGCGAAGCGGATGGTATGGCTGCAGATGATATGGCTGCAGAGTCGGAAGTAACGACAGCCCTGACGGCATCCGTTGCCATGTTGCAGAAGGAGAATGAGGAGCTGCAGGCAAAACTGGCTGAGACCAGTGCCAGTCTTGCCAAGTTTTCCGCCGCCGGTGTCGCTGATGCGCAGGCGGCTGCAGATGCAAGAATTAAGCGGTTGGAGTTGCAGTTAGCACGTCTCCATGCCGAGCTGGATAGCGCCAGACAGAGTGAGGCGGCTGGCCCTGCCTTTGGCTGGCTCACCTATGCACTGGGTGGCCTGGTGGTTGTTCTGCTCGGTGGTATTGCCTTCCTGATGCGTCGTGAACGCCAGCATCCGGCCACACAGGTAACGACTGAGGCTGACTCCCCTGCCGGCCTTGATGTACCAGCCGAGGAAGCACCGGAAATTAATGTTGAGCCCGTCGACGAGCCCGCAGGTGGTGCTGCCGAAGAGATGGGAGTGGAGGAGTTTGAAGATGCCTTTACCGACTCGATTCCGGATCTCACAGCAGATGAGACCGGCGAGATGGAGGCCTTTAACGAGGATCAGGAAGAAGAGCCCGATCCAAATGTTGACTACCTGTCTGAAGCGGATGTTTATATGCGCTACGGCATGGAAGATGAAGCTGAGAAACAGGTGGAGCTGGCGCTTAAACTACGCTCTTCTGATGAGGATGCTCATGCCAAGCTGGTTCAGGTCAGAAAGGCGAAGGGAGATGATGTCGGTGTTGACGCGGCCCTTTCCACTGCCCGTATGACGTTGAACGGTGATTCCCTGACCAACTTTGAAGCAACCATCAGTGGTATGGCTGCTGATATTGGGGCGAATATCGAGGAGGGGAGTCTGGATGACACGCTGCCACCGGGTGCACTTGATGTCTCCGATATGGAGAGTGAGGCCCCATTCGATGAGGTCGCCCCGGATCAGGATGAGAGCAGCGAAGCGGACGATATCGTTCCGGGTGCGGAAGCCGGGCCTGATGAGGAGTCTGCCGATGCTGAAGCGACCGGAGATGTTGCAGCAGCAGATGAAGCAGATGACCTTGAGTTTGATCTGTCAGGCTTGGAACTGCCTGATGAGGACGTCTCTGAGTCCGCAGTTGAAGTAACCGAAGCGGCTGCTGAAGAGACACCTGTTGAAGAGGCTCCTGCCGAAGAAGCGGCTGCTGAAGAGACACCTGTTGAAGAGGCTCCGGAACCGATGGAGTCAGGTGGACTTGATTTTGATCTGTCAGGCCTGGAACTGCCTGATGAGGATGCCTCTGAGCCCGAAGCTCAGGCCGATGAGGTGGTTGAAGAGAAAGCTGAAGAGAAAGCTGAAGAGGCTAAAGATGAGCCTGAATTTGAAGCTACGGAAAGCGTAGATGAGGATGACGGCCTGAGTCTCGCTGACTTTGACCTCTCTGACGAGATGATGGAGATATCAGAAGCGTCGGAAGAGGATTCTGTTCAGGTTGATGCTCTGGATGAACTGGGAACAGCTGATCTGGATAAAACGGTCGTGATGGACTGGTCGAAAGAGACGATGGCATCTGCTGACCAGAGCGTTGGTGGCGAGAGTGGCGCTGATGAGATCGATTTTTCAGATACCGATTCCGGCGTCGAGGATCTGATCGCTGAAGAACCGGTCATTGAAGAGGCTCCTGCTGAAGAGACACCTGCAGAAACGCCGGTTGTTGAAGAGGCTCAGGCTGAAAGCGAGCCGGAAGAGCATCTCTCCAGCCTTGATTTGAGTCTGGAAGACCTTGACATCGATACCGGTGCCGATCCCGATGAATCAACGGATAGCGATGAACCGGATGATTTCAGCAGCACTATCCAGACCAGTTCTGCAAAGATCCAGGCGGAAGTTGACTCCGGTCTTGGCGAGAGCGCCGATGCACAAAAGGGTGAGGATGATGGCCTTGAATTCGAATTTGAACCTGTTGATGAAGAGAAGCAGGCAGAGGTATCTGAAGGTGAAATCAGTTCCGAGGAGCTTGGCAAAGTTTCAGTAGATGATCTTTCCGGCAGTGGTTCACTTGAAGATCTGCTCAAAGAGAGCGATAGCGATTTCGATGCAACCATGGAACTTGATAGCCTGCTAAGCGATCTGGACGAGCCTGCAGCTGATAAGAAAAAGGATAGTGATAAGGAAGCGTAAAGAGATACTTCATCACTGTTGTTGTTAAAGCCCCCGGGAACGGTGCTTTCAGCTTGCCGGACCATAGACAGCAGTGCGCTTTCACGATTGTATTGCCGCTATTGTGAGTGGTCAGATAACAGACGCTATTGCCAGGGCAGCCCCCCTCTCCAGAGTAGTACTGGGGCTTTCACTGCTGCTGACTACAGCGCTTAACAACATATTCTATATAGCAGCGATTCAGCTGCTTATCTCTGTTTCGTTTCTCATTATCATAACCTCGGGGGGAAGGCTTCTGAAGGAGTCGGCCCGTCTGCTCTGCTGGCTGGTGATTCCAATTCTTCTTCTGCATGCACTCTTCACTCCGGGAGAGCTTTTGGTGAAAGGGATGACCATTCCCGTCAGTATTGAGGGTGTTCAGCTTGGTGGCTGGTTTGCACTTCATCTCATTGCCATTTTTCTCTCTGCTCTGGTTTTCTCACGGCTGCTTGGTAAAGATGAGTGGGTCGGTTTTTTGCTCCGGATACCGGGGTGGGGTGAGAGATTCGTTCCTTACGCACTGCTACTGAATTCCGGGTTGAAAAAAAACAGGGAGATTGTCAGACGGGAATACAGCAACTGGGATGCCTGCGGCAAAAAGTTGAGGCAGCTTCCCATCCATATCACAATCGCATTGGCTGATACATTGAACGAGAATAAAAAAAATGCATCTGAACTCTGGCATGACTGGGATCAGCGTGTTTTATCCATTTCGGATGTTTCACAGTCTGTAAAACAGGCCGCGCCAATGGTAACCGCCGCAGCAGTGTTTGCTGCCGCACTCCTCTGGGCAATATATCTGGCAGGGAGGGTGTAGAGGTGCCGGAGGGAGCAAAGCTGAAGCGAATCGCAATGGTGGTTGAGTTTGACGGGCGTGAGTTTCATGGCTGGCAGCGTCAGCAGAACGCCACCTCCGCTCAGGCTGTGCTGGAAGGTGTGCTGGCATGCATAGAACAGCAGCCTGTGCAACTGACTGCTGCCGGACGTACGGATGCCGGTGTTCACGCAGAGGCATTGCTTTTGCATGCCGATGTCGATGCCGCACGCTGGCATCGTGCACCCCGCGCCTATACCCAGGGGGTAAACCGGCTTCTCCCCGACGGCATCTGTGTCAGCGGTGTTCGAGGCGTTGCAGAGGATTTCCATGCCCGCTTCGATTGTCTGGAGAGAAGGTACCGCTACCGGATATGGAACCGCTCAACACCCTCGGCCATACATCGATGGCGTCACTGGTGGATGCCTTGTCCGCTTGATCTGGATGCCATGCAGGAAGCTTCGGCATATCTTCTGGGGGAGCATGATTTCAGTGCCTTCAGGGCTTCAGGCTGCCAGGCTTCAAATCCTGTTCGCGAGCTTCGGCATATTGGTATTGATCGGCACGGCATGGAGATCAGTATCGATCTCCATGCCAACGCATTTCTCTACCATATGGTCAGAAATATTGTTGGAACACTGATTGGTGTCGGCAGACACCGCTGGTTGCCGGCCCGGATGCAGGAGATTCTTGAAAGCCGGGATCGTACTCTGGCCGGGGCCACTGCACCCGCACACGGCCTCTACTTTACTGACGCACGCTATGATGCCTTTTCTGCCAGAGATATCGTGGGAGTAGAGGGGGAATAGATTGATTCAGACATCGTTTGATTCTCATGCTGAATATAGAGGCTGGCCTGCACCTTACTGTTGTCAGAGTCAGGACATTATAAGATGCAACAGAGAAGGGCCAATGTGATAAAGATACGCATATACGCTTCCATAACGGCGCAATGGAGGTGTAAACAGATGCTTCCGGCGGTTTCCTGGCAGGATTCAAAACCGGGCCTGATATATTTTCCCTGATACCGGTGAACCGTTGTTGCTGCTGCTGATCAGATGACTGATCATCCGGTTTCCCGGACTGACACTCCCTGATTTCAATGGTATTGAACCACAGCGAGCCGGAGGAAGTTTTGTATATGGATGATTTTAGCGGATTGAGCGTTTAGTGTTCCGTGTTCAATCCCCATTGGGGCCAAGACTTATCAACTGGAGTTCCGAGTGCTATATGTAGCTGTGCGAGCCGCACGCAGGGCGGGTGACATGATCGTCCGCAGTTTTGATGACCGGGACAATATCAATGTTCAGGAGAAGCAGGATCGTGACTTTGTCACTGATGTTGATCGCAAGGCTGAAAGCATGATTATACGTGATATTCAGCAACACTATCCGGACCATGGCATTGTTGCAGAGGAGTCCGAACGTGTGAATCCGAAGGCATCGGTGCAGTGGTACATCGATCCGCTGGATGGAACAACCAACTTTATTCATGGGCTGCCCCATTTTGCTGTCTCCATTGCAGCATGGCGAAACGGCAAACCGCTGCTGGCGGTGATTCATGATCCAATGCGTAACGAAACATTTGAGGCGAAGAATGGTAATGGTGCTTTCCTCAACCGTCGCCGACTTCGAGTCGGCACGCAAAAGAGTATATCTCAGGCACTTTTTGCATCGGGACTGCCGCCTTATCGCCGTGACCAGCTTGAGACTTTTCAGAAGCGTATGGATGTCTGCATGCGGGAGTGTGACGCTTATCGCAGAGGCGGCTCGGCAGCTCTGGATCTGGCCTATGTCGCTGCAGGAAGGCTGGATGGGTACTGGGAAGCCGGGTTAAAACCGTGGGATGTGGCTGCAGGTATTCTTCTTGTTCAGGAGGCCGGTGGTCTGGTTACTGATATCGAAGGGCGAAGCGTCGACCTGGAGAAAGGGGATATTCTGGCAACCAATAGCACGCTGCAGCGTGATTTTATAAAATATCTGAAACTCTGACCCGCCACGATCAGAGGGGGAGGTTATTTACCCTCTCTGTGCAGTATCAGGAATCCTGCCAGCCCACCAAAAACCAGGTTTGGCAGCCATGCCGAATAGGCGGCGGAAAGCCTCTCTCCACCGGCAAGAAGCGAGCTGGCATTGCCAAGAACATAAAAAAGAAGCCCCAGCGAGATGGCACTGACCAATCCCCAGGAGGTTGCAGATATCCTGCTTCCCATATTCATGCTCAGTGCAACGGCCAGAAGCACCATGATGATGCAGGCAAGCGGGGTAGAGAGCTTCTTGTTAAGGGTTAAAACAAAATCACCGGCACTTAGGCCGGCCCTTTCGAGATTTTTTGCGTAGTGGTAAAGCTCAGAGAAACGCATATGCCGCGGGCTTGGTGGATCTGCGCTGTCCGGTCCGATGTCAGAGACGAAGGTGACATACTCTCTATGAATCAGTTGCATACCCTCCTCTGCGGACGGTTGGCTGATATGGACGTCATTAAGTGACCATTTACCATTCGCATAGTGTGCCTGAATGGCATCCATACGCCTGACCCATGCGCCTTTTTCATCGGTTTGAATCATCAGCATGGCAAAACGGTTGTCGGTCAACGGTGTCAGGCGGTAGAAGCGGCGCCCATCCTTTAACCATTGGACACCGGTACGCTTGTCGGCCTGTTTATGAATATTGACACGCTCGATGACATCCAGCCGCTGATTGGTTGCCGGTGTTATCCACTCGGCAATGGCAATGTTTAGCAGTGCAGCCAGCAGACCGATGGATAACAGGGGGATAAGCAGTTTGTTGATACCGAGACCCGCGGCCCGAATGGCTGCCAGTTCCTGATGGTGAGATATCTCTGAAACATAGATACTGGCTGAAATCAGCAGGATGACCGGCATAAATTCACTAACCATGAAAGGGATCTTCAGTAGTATGTATTCAATGAGAATGGAGAAATTCATTCCACTGCCGAGGTATCGGGATTTGTCAAACACCTCAATGATCACATAGATGGCAAGCATTGCGGTCATCGTGCCCAGTGCACGTCCGAGATAACCGTAAAAGAGCCAGCGGAATAGAGTAGGCATGTGCGCCAGATTAGCACTCAATCATCATGCTGGACAGATCAGCTTGCAGATAAATATCGGGGTGCAATGGGCGTCTCACCTGTTACACTGCGCGCCTGTCCGTGATATCATAATTTAGTTTGCTCACATTTGGAGGATATCAATGCCCTGGAATCAGAATCAGAATAACCCATGGGGAAATCGTCCCTCAGGTGGAGGTGACCCAAACCAGACTCCTCCCGATCTTGATGAAGTCATTAAAAGGCTTCAGGAACGTTTTGGCGGCATCTTTGGTGGCAAAGGTGGCGGTGGCGACGGATCCGGCCCGAGCAAGGGAATGCTTACCGGCATAGTGGGGGTCGCGCTTCTTCTCTGGGTGGCGACAGGCATCTATGTAGTCGCAGCTGATGAGGAGGCCGTGGTGCTTCGTTTCGGCCAGCACTCGGACACAAAGGGTCCGGGCCTGAACTGGCATCTGCCTTATCCGATTGAGAGCATTGAGAAGCTGCCGGTGACCCGCGTACAGCGTCTTGGAATTGGTTTCCGTGACTTTGGCGAGGGCAGGGTGCGCAAGATTCCTCAGGAAGCACTGATGCTGACCCGCGACGAAAATATCGTCGATATCTCCTTTATTGTTCAGTACAAGATCAAGAGCGTGGAGAACTATCTCTTTAATATCGACAACGCTGAAAAGACAGTGCGTGATGCAGCGGAGTCTGCCATTCGTGAAGTGATCGGCCGCACCATGATTGATGATGTACTGACCACCAAAAAAGCAGAAGTAGAGGTGGAGACTCAGGAGCTGATTCAGTCCATTCTGGACGAGTACAAGGCCGGTATTTCGGTCACTACTGTAAAACTTCAGGATGTTCAGCCGCCTGAGCGCGTGATCAAGGAGTTCAAGGACGTAGCATCAGCGCGTGAGGATAAAGAGCGTGCCAAGAATGAGGCACAGGCTTATGCCAACGATATTATCCCGAATGCCCGTGGTGAGGCCAAGAAAATGATTCTGGATGCGGAAGGATATCAGAAAGAGGTTGTGGAACGTGCAACCGGTGAAGCCGATCGCTTTGGAGAGCTTCTGAAGGCCTACAAACAGGCACCGGAAGTGACCCGTAAACGCCTCTACCTGGATACCATGCAAACAGTGATGAGCAAGGTTGATAAGGTGATTGTAAATGGATCGGTTGCAGGAAATGTATTGCCATACCTGCCACTTGATCGTGCCGGTAAAGTGGAGGTGAAATGATGGGCCCCAAATTGAGTTTTACAGGAATTGTTCTCGCAGTGGCCGCTCTGGTGGCAAGCATGTCTGCTTTTGTGGTTGATCAGCGTGATCAGGCGCTGGTACTGCAGTTTGGCAACCCGCAAAAGGTTGTTACCAGCCCGGGGCTGCATTTTAAGCTGCCATGGCAGAGTGTGGAGACATTTGATCGCCGTCTGCTGGAGAGTGATGCGTTGCCCAATGAGGTGATCACCAAGGATAAGAAGTCGATTCTGGTAGATAATTATACCCGCTGGCGTATTACCGATCCGCTGCAGGTGTATCAGGTTGCCCGTACCCAGACAGGTGTAAGTTCACGTATGCAGGATGTTGTCCGTGGTAAGGTGCGTGAGTTGCTGGGTCAGCACACCCTGCACGAAATCGTCTCCGGTGGAGATAATGACATGCTGCGTATTAAACTGATGCAGTCGATCCAGAAGCGTGCCAATGCCGACGTTTCAGAGCTGGGTATTGAGGTTGTTGACGTGCGTATCAAGCGTGCAGATCTGCCGCAGGAGAACTCCGAAGCGGTGTTCCAGCGTATGAAGGCAGAGCGTAACCGTATCGCCAAGGAGTATCGCTCCGAGGGTGAGGAGGCTGCGAAGGAGATTCGTGCCAAAGCTGAGAAAGATGTAAAATTTCTACTGGCTGATGCTTACAAAAACGCCCAGATCATTCGTGGTCATGCAGATGCGAAGGCTACCAAGATCTATGCCTCCGCACATCAGCGTGACCCCAATTTCTATGCGTTTGTACGTTCACTTGAGGCCTACAAGCAGTCGATTGATGCGGGCACCCGCATGGTTCTCTCTCCCGAGTCAGAGTTTTTCCAATATTTTGAGAAATCTGCCAGATAGTTTTTAGCGGATCAGGGCTTCTCTATGAGTGATCTATGGGCTGCACTGGGTCTGATGCTGGTTCTGGAGGGGGCGATGTATGCGCTCTTTCCGGATCAGATGATTGAGATGCTCAGGAAAATGCCTCAAGTACCTCCGGCCATGTTAAGAGCGGCCGGGTTGATGGCGATTGCGGTTGGCTGGCTGGTGGTCTGGCTGGTAAGAAGTTAACCCGGATCGGCTGGTGGCCGGAGCTTATTGAGTATTGCCGGGATCTTTTTTTCTATTCATCGGCGGTAGTGTTCCAATTGTGCGTTCATGTGCCTCTTTATCATCCACGATATTACGAAGTGCCTCCAGGCTATGCTGCAGTTTATGCTGAACACAGGCGTAGAGGGCATAACCGAAATCAGAATAGCGCTGACGCCATGCCTGTATTGAGTCGTTGTTAAGCACCAGCAGGCGCAGCGTCGTCGTGGCAACTACCGTTGCCGCATGCGGCTTGCCGGTGATAACGGAAATTTCGCCAATTTCATCGCCTGATGAGGCTCTGGCAACAACAATCTTTTTCTTCGGATCGCGCGGGTGCTGCATGGATATTTCAGCTTCACCGGCAAGTACAATAAACATGAAACGGATATCGGCATTACCCTCACTCATCAACACATCACCGGCATTGATGGAGATAAACTGGCCATTGTAGAGCGCTACCTCGCGCACTGCCTGGGGCAGTGTTGTGAAGATCGGATTAACGGCTAACGCACTGGCTGCTGCACGGCGCTCGGCTATTTGAGATATTGAACGGTTAAAGCGTTCGTTGGAGGCGAGAACGTCACGAACCTGCTCAGCAGGTATCCGGTATAGGACAGAGGGCTCAAGGGTTCTCACCTCTGCACCTGCCGGGGAGTCATAAAGTACGGATGCTTCACTGAATATATCGCCGGGTGTGATGGAACCAACCTCAAAGATTTCGCTTCCATGCCTTTTGTTTACACCCAACAGGCCGGACTGAACCAGATAGAGGTACGGGCTGACATCTCCTTCGGAGAGGATCGCAACATCAGCAGCCAGCTCTGTGATTGTGGCGATGGAGCGAAAGAAATGTATCTCATCCGGAAACAGCACAGCCAGAATCGGATAAGACTTGCCATCAAAATCAGAATGGGTCTCTTCTGTGACCTCATCACTTATCGGTGTTTCATCGCTCATTGGTGCGAGTATGGATGCAATATTCCGATGCCGCAAGATTGAGATATAATTGTTTTTGGTTTCCGGATAACTACGTTCTGAACCTGTTCGGAATTCAACAGGAAAATTACGACCATTGAATGCGGACTGTTTAACCGGACATTTTTATCGCCCGGTTTACAGGCCTTACGGCCGTTCTTCTTTTTCAGCCTGCCCTGCAGTGCTAGCGTCGGCTGATGCCTGAATTGCCTGAAGTGGAAGTCGTTTGCAGAGGGTTATCACCGCTTCTGGTTTCCCGGAGGGTAAGTTCAGTGGCGTTGATGCGTGATAATCTCAGGTTTCCATTGCCTGCTTCCATGGTCCGGGATCTTCCCGGGCTGACTTTTTCATCCGTTTCACGTCGATCCAAATATCTTCTGTTTTATTTCGACAGGGGGCCGGTTCTTATCTGGCATCTGGGTATGACCGGGCAGTTTCATGTTCTCAGTCAGAGTTCCCCGTTGGGTGTTCATGAGCACGTCCGGATCAATATGGAGAATGGAACAGCACTCTGTTATCGGGATACAAGACGTTTCGGTTATGCCGGACTGTCGACTCCTGAGGCACTTGAAGGGCATATATGGTTCAATCAACTGGGGCCGGAGCCTCTGGGCGATATTTTTTCGGCAGATTATCTGATTGAACAGTGCAGGGGGAGGAGGGCTCCGATTAAATCCCTGCTTATGAATGCCCGTGTCGTGGCAGGTGTGGGAAACATTTATGCCAGTGAAGCCCTGTTTAGAAGCGGTATTCATCCGGGAAGAGCCGCAGGAAAAATTTCCAGGGCCAGAATGACCCTGCTGGTGGAAGCCGTTCGTCGTGTTCTTTGCGAAGCGATTGCTGCCGGTGGAAGTACAATCAGCGATTTTGTCCAGGTCGATGGCAAACCCGGCTATTTTGCGCATCAGTTCCGGGTTTATGCAAGGGAAGGCAAGCCATGTTTCCGCTGTGGCGGGGCAATTCGTCGAATGGTTCAATCCGGGCGCAGTACATTTTACTGTTTGGGCTGTCAGCACTGAAATGTGCGTGTAGTATGCCGACATTAAAATTTTCGGAGGCCAGGTGAAACAATTGCTTGAAAATGCACTGCAACATGCAGTGGATCAGTTGTTAAAAGAGAGTGGTATTGAAGCAGGGGTTCATGTTCGGCTGACGCGTCCGAAACAGAAGGAGCATGGTGATTATGCTGCTAACGTAGCGATGCCACTGGCAGGGTGCCTGGATCAACCTCCACGTGAAGTTGCCGGCCGGATTCTTGCAGCAGTAAAGTGGCCGGATGCGGTGGAGGATGCAGACATTGCAGGCCCCGGCTTTATCAACATCCGTCTTAAACATGCCTCAGAGGCCGAGGTGATTAAAATGGTTGCCCGGCAGGGCGATGCCTATGGCCGTGTCGAGGTGTCAGAGGATGCCGAAAAGGTAAATCTGGAATTTGTATCCGCCAATCCGACGGGGCCTATGCATGTGGGGCATGGCCGGGGTGCTGTAGTAGGGGACTCTCTGGGGCGAATCCTCACAGCCCGCGGGTACAGTGTTCACCGTGAATACTATATTAATGATGCCGGTGCCCAGATCGGTGTGCTGGCCAGTTCACTCTGGAAGCGGGTGCAGCAGCAGGCCGGTATCAGCGTGGAGCTCTCCGATGGTGAATATCCGGGTGAATATCTGATTGAAGTCGCCAGGCAATTGCTGGAGCAGTACGCATTCGAAGATCTGAACAGAATGGATCACGACAGGGACGTATGGCCGATCATAGTTGATTACGCGATTGAGAAGATGATGGCGATGATTCGGAATGATCTCGCAGCACTGGGCATTGAGTTTGACCACTATTTCTCCGAGCAGACGTTGCACAGATCGGGCAAGGTTGCCGCTCTGATTGAGCAGTTGAAAGCCGATGATCTGATCTATCTGGGCACACTTCCGCCGCCTAAGGGTAAAGAGGTGAAGAACTACAAGCCGGTTGAGCAGTGGCTGTTCCGTACCACCGGGTTTGGTGATGATGTTGATCGCCCGCTTGCCAAAAAAGATGGTACCCCGACCTATTTTGCCGCCGATATTGCCTACCATGTTGATAAATTTGAACGTGGATTCAAACGGCAGATTGATATCTGGGGTGCCGACCATGGTGGTTATGTAACCCGTGTTCAGTCGGCCGTGAAGGCGCTCACCGGTCTGGATGGCCAGCCGGAGGTGCTATTGGTGCAGATGGTCAACCTTACCCGCGGTGGTGAGCAGGTGAAGATGTCAAAACGTGCAGGCACATTTGTCACACTTCGTGAGGTGGTGGATGAGGTAGGGGCCGATGCGGTACGCTTTAATTTTATGACCCGCCGTATTGAGAGTCAGCTTGATTTTGATCTTGAGGCCGCGAAGCAGAAAAGTGAAGAGAATCCGGTTTACTATGTACAGTATGCCCATGCCCGTGTCTGTGCTATTTTGCGAAAAGCTGAAGAGGAGGGCGTTGAGGCCATTGAGGCGGAACTGGTGAACAGCTCCCGCCTTATTACCGACGAGGAGAAGAGCCTGGTGGCACTGATGTTGAGTTATCCTGAAGTGCTTGATAAGGCAGCCAATCGCCATGAGGCTTATCGTGTGGCCATCTACCTGATGGATCTTGCCCGCGGTTTGCACGGCTTCTACCACAAACACCGTGTCATCAGCGATGATGAAGAGCTGACTCAGGCACGATTACTGCTTGTAACCGCGGTTGGTCAGGTGCTCTGTAACGGTTTGTCGATGCTGGGCGTCTCTGCTCCGGAGCGTATGTGATGGTGAGGGTGTAATATGGCCGGGCAGGATTTTGCGCAGATAGAGGCGCCGCAACCGGACAATATTCGTCCAATGGGACGGAGCAAGATTCTGCTTCTGACCATCATGGCTTTGGGTGTTGTTGCAGGAGGCTTCATGATCGGCTTTATGGTCGGGCATGATGCAGGTATGCAGAAGGTAACAAGTGATGATGACAAACGTCTTCTGAGGCAACTTCAGCAGCAGCAGGGGGAGCTGGCAAGGCTTCGTTCCGAGGCGCAGAAACGGCAGCCTGAGGTCTCCACAACTCAGGTGGGGGAGTTAACCTTCTATAATGAATTGCCGAAGCAGTCTGTTGACCCGGAACCGATGCAGATGCATGGAGGGGAGGGTGGCGAGAGCAGCAAAGAGAGCACGGCTTCAGAAACACTTCTTAAACAGATTATCGAGCAGGAACTGGGTCAGAAGACGAATGATGAACTGAATGATAAGCCTGCCGGGGTGGCTGGTGAATATTACCTTCAACTTGCTTCGTTTCAGAAACTGAGTGAAGCCGAAAGGTTTTTTCCAAAGCTGAAAAAAAATGATTTCCCCGGCGTTATTAAGCGCGTGGAGATTTCCAGTCTTGGCACATGGTATCGTGTCTATGCCGGACCATTCGATTCGAGGCAGGCGTCTGAAGAGGCAAAAATACGTGCGAAGACGAGCCTCAATGTTACGGGGCTCATCGTTAAGGAGGCTCTGAGCAAGTCTCCATGAGCCGCCATGTAGAACTTACTCAGCTCCTCTCTCAAGTTGACTGATCATCGGCAGCGGCAGGCTGGCGACTGGGCAAAGTCACTGCTTGGTGAGCCGTGTGTTGTCCGGACACTGGCAGGTGATGCATCATTCAGACGTTATTTCAGAGTTTTAAGCGGTTCGGAGCGTTTTGTTCTGATGGATGCTCCTCCCGGCAAGGAGGATGTCACCCCCTTTCTTACGGTGCGGGCATGGTTAATGGAGGCCGGTTTAAGGGTGCCGGAACTGATCCATGCAGACCGGGATCAGGGATTTCTTCTGCTTGAGGATTTTGGTGACAGGACCTGGGCACTTCAGCTGACGTCCGGTGACCGGCAGGCTGTCAGTCTGGATGATCTGTTTGAGGATGCCCTTTCACAATTGACTGTCCTGCAGGGCTCTGATCCGGTCGATTCGTTACCACGCTTCGATATCCCCCGTATGCTGCAGGAATGCGATCTCTATCCGGACTGGTATCTTCCCGGAGTAGCCGGATATTCACCCGATGACCGCGAGAGAGCGCACTTTCATCAGGCGATGTTGCCACTGTTGAAGGAGATAGAGTCGTTGCCGTACGTTCCGGTTCATCTTGATTACCATAGTCGTAACCTGATGCTTCCGGGGGATGCGTTACCTCTCGGCGTGATCGATTTCCAGGATGCCGTTTCAGGCCCCGTTACCTATGATATTGCATCGCTGCTCTACGACTGCTACCAGAACTATCCGGAAGATGTCAGACGCTTGTGGAGCCGGAAGTTTTACGATTCACTGCCTGTGGAAAAGAGCCTGCCATGGGATGGTTTCGAAGCGTGGCACCGATCCGTTCGGCTGACGGCGATGCAGCGGCATATCAAGGCGATCGGTATTTTTGCACGGCTGGCTTATCGGGACGGAAAGCGGCAGTTTCTTGATGAGATTCCGTTAACACGGCTGCATCTTCTGGAGGAGCTCGACTATCTGGGATTGAGTCAGCACGATTTTCCTCTGCTGTATGTTGATGGGTGATACCATGATGATGGCTTTGCCGGAGTAACAGGGGGCGTGCATGGGTAGAGGTCGACGCGGAGCAGGGGGTGATGAATTGAGCGCTGTTAAGCAGGATGTGCGTCAGCTGATCCGTAACCTTTCTCACGATCTGCGAAATCCGCTGGTTAATATGCATGCGCTGATCAGCGATATGAAATCAATGCTGGCTGAAGCAGAAACGGGGCGGCCTGCCGTGCTGAAAAAGGAGATATCTGAGACGCTGCAGCTTTTTGAACAGACCGTTGGCCGAATGGACAGGATTATCAACGGCACCAACGATATTTACCACTGTATGTTTGATGAGCCTGAGTGTGAAGCGGTGGATATGCAGGAGCTGGTTGAGCGGGTAATGAATCGCTTTGAGGGCAGGCTGTCGAATATTCATGTTTTACCGGGCCCCCTGCCTGAACTCCGGGCAGATCCACTGGCCCTGGCAAGAGTTGTTGAGCAGCTGATTGATAATGCAGTGCAGTCGATGCTGCCTGCGGGCGGGACGCTCAGGCTCTCTGTACAGCGTGAAGATGATTCGAAGGTGCTCGTGGTCAGTGATAGCGGTTGTGGCATACCCCGGGATGATCTGGAGCAGATATTCCAGCCGTTCTACAGCACTAAAGAGGGGGCCTCCGGTATGGGACTGGCTGTGGTGAAGGCACTGACTGAGTCACATGGCGGCAGGGTATGGTGCAAATCGGAGTCCGGTAACGGTGCAACTTTTTATGCGGCTTTCCCGGTATCACCGGCCAGACCCGCCTGAAAAGGAGCCGGACAGGCCGGAACAGGGTGGTTAGCCCGGGTTCAGTCCCGCATATGGATATCAACTTTCAGGATATGGTTGATTAGCCAGTTTGCAATGAAGTCGTGTAACCCCTTAACCAGATCGTCACTGATCCCCTCGACCTCGAAGCGCTGGCGGTAACGGCCATATTCCTCAAGCAGCTTTTCATGTTGCTCTTTGTTTACTGCAGCCATCGGAGATTTAATCCTGCGCATGTAGATCTCTTCATAGCAGAAGTGACTGCGGGTAAAGAGCCCAAGGTTATCAAGCAGCATTTTGATATAGCGCTCGTCAACACCCTTTTCCATCTGGGCTTCAAGGTCTGCGAGATATTTGAATATAACCTGATGCTGGTCATCAATATCAGCTTCGCCGGTGTTGTATTCATCTTTCCACTCTACGGTCATTTCAGTTCCCCTCTGAACCTGAAAGATTATGTTTCATGCCAGTGACATGCAAGAAAGATTCTGATTCTGTTTTATGGCTGATAGCGATAGATACCACCCCTGATGTTGCCTGCCAAATCCCTGTACGTTTTGATTTGTTGCAGGTGTGGGGGGGGATGAGGCAGTCCGCAGAGACCGGTTTCAACAACCAGATAGCCGCCTTCAGAGAGCCAGTCCGGGCACTCATTAAAGAGAACAGAGAGGAAGTGGTCTCCGCTGCCCTCGTCGGTCAGAGCGTGCCTGGGCTCATATGCAAGCTCGGGCTCCAGGCCCTCCATCTCCTTCCGGCTGACATAAGGGGGGTTGGAGACAATCGCATCAAACGGGCCGGTATCATTGCCCAGGGCTGACAGCATGTCACCAACCCTGAAGGTGATGCGTTTTTCCAGTTTAAGGCGGGCTGCATTCATTCTGGCGACATCAAGCGAGTCATTTGAAATGTCTGTAGCGATCAGTTCAGCATTGGGATATTCGACAGCGAGTGTGCATGCAATGCATCCCGAACCGGTTCCAATATCACAAAACCGGTATGGGGTATTGCAGTCGGGATAGAGTTTCAGCATCTCTTCAATAACATGTTCAGTTTCGGGCCGTGGAATCAACACGCGTGGATCGACATGGAAGCTGCGTGACCAGAACTCCTTCTCACCGAGGATGTAAGCGACCGGTTCACGCTTCAGGCGACGCCCGAGCAGCATATCGAAGTTCTTCCTGACAGGGGCGGGCAGCTGATCATGCATACGGATAATCAGATCTGTTTTGCTTACCTTCCATGCATGCATCAGCAGCAGTTCAGCATCAAGACGCGGAGAATCACACCCTGCATCAGCCAGCAGGTCAGAGGCCTGTTGAAGGCAGTCGCGGGTGTTCATGCACCCTGAGCAGCCAGCAGCTCGGCCTGCTGCTGGGTGAGCAGGGCATCAATAAGCTCATCCATTTCACCGTTAAGAACCTGTTCCAGTTTGTAGAGTGTCAGGTTGATGCGGTGATCGGTAATACGTCCCTGAGGGAAGTTGTAGGTGCGGATGCGCTCCGAGCGGTCACCGGAACCCACCATGTCTTTACGGGCTTCTGAACGCTCACTGTCCGCTTCGCGCTGCTCTTTATCAAACAGACGTGCCTGAAGCACTTTCATTGCCTGCGCCTTGTTTTTATGCTGGCTGGCCTGATCCTGACAGGTGACAACAATACCTGATGGAGCGTGGGTGAGACGTACAGCCGACTCTGTTTTATTTACATGCTGGCCGCCTGCACCTGAAGCCCGATAGACATCAACCCGGATATCTTCAGGGCGAAGGTTAATATCAACCTCTTCAGCTTCCGGAAGAATGGCCACTGTACAGGCCGAAGTATGAATGCGGCCCTGCGTCTCAGTGGAGGGAACACGCTGCACACGGTGTACGCCGGATTCGAATTTAAAGCGTGAAAATACACCCTGTCCCGTGACCTGTGCGATGATCTCTTTATAGCCGCCGATACCGGTACTGTTGCTTGATAGAATCTCAACTTTGTAACCCAGACGCTCTGCATAGCGCGAATACATACGAAACAGATCAGCAGCAAACAGCGCTGCTTCATCGCCGCCGGTGCCGGCACGCACTTCGAGAATGGCATTGCGGTTGTCGTTCGGATCTTTTGGCAGAAGCAGAACACGAAGCTTTTCGCTGCTCTCTTCCAGCACTTTTTTCAGTTCGGGAAGCTCCAGTTCAGCAAGCTCCCGAATCTCCGAATCGCAATCGGGATCAGCAATTATTCCCTCGTTATCGGCTATCTGCTGCTCAATTTTCTGCAGGCTGACAATCTCTTCGGCAACCGGATTGATCTCCGAAAACTCGCGTGATATTTCTGTGTATCGTTTTGCATTGGAGGTGATTTGCGGGTCGGCCAGCTTTTCGGCAATCTCCTGCCGACGGTGAAGGATGTCATCCAGACGTCTGTTCATCGGACTCCCTGGTTTGTTTGGAAGGGGCCTGATCCACTTCGAAAAGCCTGCGAGCGGCTCCCATCAGCAGGTCTCCTTCAATATCATCGGGAAGTGTTTTCAATGTGCGCAGTGTCGGGTGCATGAATCGTTTCATCAGTGCACGGCTGAAACGCTCTACCATCTCATTCTGCTCATCAGAGAGCTCTTTCATGTAGCGCCCGGCCTTCTCCAGCTCCTCTCTGCGCATCTGCTCAGCCTGCTTCTGAATGGCCCGGATCAGTGGAACCGATTCCAGAGATTTTAACCATGCCAGTAGTGACTGAGCCTCCTCCTTTAACAGTGCCCGCGCCTGCTCTGATTCCTTTTCGCGCTGCTCCTGATTGCCCTGGACAACCTGCTGAAGGTCATCGATGTCATACAGGTAGGCACCATCAATGTCGCCAATACGCGGATCGATGTCGCGCGGGACGGCAATATCAACCAGAAACATCGGTTTGACTGCACGTTTCTTCATTGCCTTCTCTACCACATCAGGTAGCAGCACATAGGTGGCTGCACCTGTGCTGGATACAATGATATCGGCAGAATCGAGATATTCCGGCAACTCTTCCAGTGTCAGTGCATGCCCTTCAAATTCAATGGCCAGCTTTTTTGCCCGTTCCAGTGTCCGGTTTGCAACCAGAATGCTGGTACAGCCATTGCTGCGAAGATGACGTGCAGCCAGCTCTGCCATCTCACCGGCTCCAATCAACATGACCGTTTTGCCGGAAAGGTCACCAAAAATACGTTTGGCCAGTTCAACGGCGCAGGAGGAGATGTTGACAGCCTGTTTGCCGATACCGGTCTCGCTGCGCGCACGTTTTGCCGCGGCAAAGGTGGATTGATACAGTCTGTGCAGGATGTGACCGGCTGTTCCTGCCGCCAGCGCCTGCTCATAGGATGTCTTTACCTGACCAAGAATCTGTGGCTCGCCAAGTACCAGAGAGTCCAGCCCTGATGCAACTGAGAAGAGGTGGTTGATGGCATCGTCGGTGGTGTGGGAGTAGAGATGTTCCCGAACCAGATCAAGATCCATATCGGCTTTATGTGCAAACCATTCGTGTGCAACAGCTATCGCGGCATCAGGGTCATGCGTGACCACAGTCACTTCAACACGATTACAGGTGGAGAGCAGTGATGCTTCGCGAATCGATGGCTGGTTGATCATCTCCTGCAGGGAAGCAGTGATGCCCGCTTCAGCCATGGCCAGACGCTCACGCAGTTCGATAGGTGCAGTACGATGGTTTAGACCGACATGACAGATACGCATGGCTAAAAACTAACCGTTCTTCTGCTGCTGTCCATCTTCCTCAAGGATAAGTGTGACAGCAACGGGCAGGCCCTGATGAATCTGGTAGGCAAACACCTCAAGACAGCCTGCTGTGTTGAGCATCAGAGCAAGATGCGTGATTGGTGATCCGGCCAGTTCAGGAGCCTCTCTTTTCAGGACGGCTTCAAACTGCTCGAGTTCTGAGGTTGTCGGGGTTTCATCACCCGTGGCTGTGAAAAAAGTGCCAAATTGTGTGATACCACAGGCGCTCCACTGTTCTGCAATGTGTTGAAGATCACAGTTTTCTGAATCGCCCACAGCATAATGAGCGCCTGTTTTGCAGTGGTGAAGGGTGTCTGAAGCACTGTTTGGAAGGGTGAGAGCCTTGCTGATAAGGGAGTTACTCAGGCCGATGACGCCACAGCAGCGATCAGGCAGGGCCTCAACCGCCCTGTGAAGGATAAACTGCACGGCATGGCGCGCGATAGATAGAGATGTAACAGGTTTCGATACGGCTGGCATAGATGCGAAGCATGAAAGAGTGAGCAGGCCGGGTCAAACATATGAATATTGTTACATATTTTTCTTGACTAAACATGTAACCGGGCTTAGTAAGCGGTTGATCCGGTGGAGGAAATTGAACACGTGGGACATTTTTCAATCATGCTGTTGCCCGAGTCCGGGCCGATAAAAAATTACCGGATTAATCGCCGTCTACTTAAGGCGTGTGCTGTTGCACTTGTCTCTCTTACAGTTTTCGGAAGCTGGGGGCTCTATGACCTCTACAACAGCAACAACCTCAAGGCAGATCTACAGGATACCCGGCATCAGCTTGAGCTTGCCCGTACGCTGCATGATCAGGAGATAGCCCGCTTACACAGCCAGGTGGCTGCGGAAAAGAAAAAAATGTCCCTGTATGCACGCACGCTTGGGCAGTTGCAGGCAAGAATTTCAAGGCTCGACTCACTCGGAGAAAAGCTGGTGGATGTCTCATCTCTGGATAAGAAAGAGTTTGATTTCGGGCTACAGCCCGCATTCGGTGGACCGCGACTGGTTCAGGCATCGCTGGCTGGTGATATTGGGCTCAGTGATCATATGCAGCATATCTCAACCAGACTCTCCAATCTCGATACGCAGCTGGCTGCCATTGACTACCTTCTGCAGGGTAACCGGATTGAAAGCAGCGCGAGACCTCATGCGTGGCCGAGTGAAGGCGGCTGGCTCAGTTCCCGCTTCGGTATACGTGCAGACCCGTTTACCGGTGAGCGTGCTGCGCACAGGGGTGTAGATATCGCCAACCGCCACGGTGCGCCGGTGCTCTCCACCAGCCGTGGTGTTGTTACCTTTGCAGGCAAAATGAAAGATTTTGGATACATGGTCGATATTGAGCATGGCTATGGATACAAGACACGCTACGGGCATCTCTCCAGCCTGGCTGTAAAAGTGGGTGATGAGGTGAGTTACAGTCAACTGGTTGGCCGTGTCGGCTCTTCAGGCCGCTCAACAGGGCCACATCTTCATTATGAGGTTCACCGTAACGGCAAGTCACTCGATCCGGTAACGTTCCTGCCTCGCGGCTGACTGCAGCATCTGAAAGTTATCAGGCCATCCTTAACGGGTGGCCTTTTTCTTTGGTGTTCAAAATGAGCTGAGCGACCTCCGAAAGCGGACGTCCGGAATTAACCTGCTAACAGAGTCCCGGTTGATATCTACTCAATCTCAATCAGGCACTCATCCGGATTGACGCTGTCACCTTCAGAGACATGGATGACTTTTACCGTACCCGATACAGGTGCATGCACGGGGTTTTCCATCTTCATCGCTTCAACTGTGATTACAGTATCACCGGCATTGACGCTGTCGCCTTCGGAGACATTGATGGCAACAATACGCCCCGGCATTGGCGAGGTGACATCGCTGTCCTTGGTTGCCTTCGGCCGCCTGGAGCCCTTGGAGACTTTACCTGTATCGATTGAGCGGCCATCCAGTGTCGGTACGATCTCTGTCAGTGTTTCAACAAACACCTCTTCAAGCACGTTATCGACTTTCACATAATATGGTTTCAGATCATCATCACTGGCATGGCCTGAGCCCTCAATCTTGATGTGGTACTCTTCACCATGAATGGTGATGTTGAACTCGGTAGGAGCCAATCCCGGTGCAGAAGCTGTTGCCGGCGCATCGGCCGGGATTTGATCCAGGGGTTCAGGCTTGAACACACCCGATTCACGCTCTTCAAAGAACTCAAGTGCAATGGTTGGGAACATGGCATAGGAGAGCACATCCTCGACTGATTTTGCCTTGTCACCAATGTCACGGGTCAGTGCATCCATCTCATCAACAAGCAGGTCTGCAGGACGTACTGTGATCGGCTCTTCATCGCCCAGTGCCAGTTTTTGTACCTCTTCGTTGATTTCGCCGAGCGCCTTGCCATACATGCCTTTAAGGTAGCCTTTGGTCTCACTGGTGATGACCTTGTACTTCTTGCCGGAAACGACATTGAGAACAGCCTGGGTGCCGACAATCTGGCTGGTAGGCGTGACCAGCGGCGGATAGCCGAAATCCTTGCGGACACGCGGAATCTCTTCGAGTACGGCATCCATCTTATCCAGTGCATTCTGCTCTTTAAGCTGGTTGGCAAGATTGGAGATCATGCCGCCGGGGATCTGGTTGGTCAGAACCCGGGTATCGACGCCTGTCATACTGGATTCAAAGCGGGCATATTTCTTGCGTACATCACGGAAATAGGCAGCGATATCCTGTAGGGCCACAAGATCCAGACCCGTGTCATACTCTGTTTCTGCAAATGCAGCGACCATCGCTTCGGTGGCCGGGTGGCTGGTACCGCCCGAGAACGGACTGATGGCGGTATCGATGATGTCACAGCCTGCATGTACCGCCTCCCACTGTACCATCTCAGCAACACCTGCAGTTGCATGGCAATGAAGATGCAGCGGAATTGATACCGCACCTTTCAGTGCCGTTACCAGTTCGCGGACAGAGGCCGGTGTCAGCAGGCCCGCCATATCTTTAATGGCCAGGGTGTCACAACCCATATCTTCGAAGCCCTTACCGAGGTCAACAAAGTGATCAAGAGTGTGGACAGGGCTAACGGTATAACAGATCGTACCCTCGGCATGTTTGCCGTTGGCTTTCACCTGATTGATCGCAACGCGGACGTTACGCAGATCATTCATGGCATCGAAGGTACGAAACACATCGACACCATTGGCTGCGGCCATATCGACAAATTTTTTCACCACATCGTCTGCATAGTGGCGATAGCCCAGCAGGTTCTGGCCACGTAACAGCATCTGGATCGGTGTGTTGGGAAGCGCTTTCTTCAATTCGCGCAGCCGAATCCAGGGACCCTCTTTCAGGTAACGGAGACAGGTATCAAAGGTGGCACCACCCCAGGCTTCAATGGACCAGTATCCAACTGCATCAAGCTTTTCACAGATTGGCAGCATGTCATCCAGACGCATACGGGTGGCAAGCAGCGACTGGTGTCCGTCGCGCAGGGCGAGTTCGGTAATGGCGAGTTTCTTTTTAGCTGTAGTCATATTGACAGTCCTTTAACAGATTGCTTGTTTTGGCACATGTATGTGCCAACGTCCAGGGAAAATGACAGAGTGTTGTTTTCTCTGTTTCCATAATCAAAGCCCTGCATGAGCTGCGATTGCTACAGCAACCGCTGCGGCAATATCTTCGCGTGCTTCAAAGGGTTTGTAATCAAGCAGTTCGGGGTGTCGATCCATAAACCCGGTATCAAACTGCCCATCGAGGAACATCTCTGATGCAGCAATCTGACGATAGTATGCCAGCGTGGTCTTCACACCACGAATGTCATACTCCTTCAGGGCTCGTTGAGAACGGGTCACTGTATGTTTCCAGGTTGGCCCCCAGACAGTCAGCTTGGCACACATGGAGTCATAGTGGGGTGGAATCTGATAGCCGGGGTAGACACATCCATCCACACGAATACCAGGGCCGCCCGGAGAGTGGTAACGGGTGATACGGCCAGGTGTTGGAAAGAAGCCGTTCTGTGGGTCTTCGGCATTAATGCGAAATTCAATGGCGTGGCCTTTAAAGCTGAGTTCATCCTGGGTAAATGGAAGTTTTTTCCCGGCAGCAATACGAATCTGCTGCACAACAATATCAACACCTGTGATGGCCTCGGTAATGGTGTGCTCCACCTGCAGACGGGTATTCATCTCCATAAAGAAGAAATCATGGTTTTTATCGACCAGAAACTCCACAGTTCCGGCATTGACGTAATTAACAGCTTTGGCCGCCTGAACGGCAACAGCACCCATTTTTTCACGCAGGTCGTTATCGATGTAATTGGAGGGGGCAATCTCAATCAGCTTCTGATTACGGCGCTGGATTGAGCAGTCACGCTCAAAAAGATGTACACAGTTTCCATGTGAGTCGGCAAGTATCTGGAACTCAATATGTCTGGGTTCAACGATACACTTCTCCATGAAGAGTTCATCGTTACCAAAAGCACTCATGGCTTCACGTTGGGTTATGGCATAATTTTCAACGACTTCACTATCATTGTCACAGCGACGAATGCCCCGCCCGCCACCACCGGCCGCGGCCTTCAGCATAACGGGGTAACCCATCTCATTGGCAATTTCTACAGCTTCATCCGCACTGGTCAGGGAGGCCTCTGTACCCGGGATGCAGGGAACACCCGCGGCCAGCATCGCTGTGCGTGCGGCTGTTTTACTACCCATGTTAGCGATTGCCTCAGGGGATGGCCCGACATAGGTAATACCGGCCTTGTTGACGGCTTCTGCAAAATCCGGGTTTTCGGAAAGGAAGCCATAACCGGGGTGAATGGCATCGCATTTGGCCTTCAGGGCAATATCGACAATACGGTGAATGTTGAGATAACTCTTTACCGGATCCGGCCCGATAAGGATGGCCTTGTCGGCCTTCTTAACATGCAGAGCATGGCTGTCCGGCTCGGAATAGACCGCTACCGACTCAATGCCCAGCTCACTACAGGCGCGAATAATACGAATCGCACACTCACCACGATTCGCGATCAAAATGCGTTTAAACAATTCAAAGGCCTCCTTTCAGGGAGGTAGATCATACCTAAAACAGCCCTGCCGGACAATTGCGGGATTGCTGGCTGATATCTGTGCAGAAAATAAAAAAAGCGGGCACATAAGGCCCGCTTTTCAAAACAACCTGAAGCTGTCTGCTCCTATGAGTAGTAGCCGATCATGCTTTCCAGAGAGCGAGCCTTGATTTTGGAAGCATTGCCCGCAGCACCAAAGGCTTCAAAACGAGCCTTGCAGATACCCTGCATGGCGGCTGTAGAAGCCTTCAGGAATTTGCGCGGGTCGAAGTTTGACGGATTTTCAGAGAGGAACTTACGAACTGCACCGGTTGAAGCCATACGCAGGTCAGTATCGATGTTCACTTTGCGAACGCCGGACTTGATACCTTCAACAATCTCCTCAACCGGAACACCATAAGTTTCGCCCATATCGCCACCGTATTCATTGATGGTAGCCAGCCAGTCCTGAGGAACTGAAGAGGAGCCATGCATGACCAGATGCGTGTTTGGCAGTTTGGCGTGGATTTCACGGATTCGGTCAATACGCAGTACCGCACCTGTAGGTGGCTTGGTGAATTTGTACGCACCGTGAGAAGTGCCGATTGCAATGGCCAGTGCATCACAGCCGGTTTTTTCCACGAAGTCAGCCGCTTCATCAACGCCAGTCAGTAGCTGGTCCATGTCCAGTTGACCTTCTGCACCGTGGCCGTCCTCTTCACCCATCATGCCGGTTTCAAGAGAACCCAGGCAGCCGAGCTCGCCTTCAACAGATACGCCGCCGGCATGTGCCATGTCTACAACCGTTTTGGTTACTTCAACGTTGTACTCGTAGGAAGAGGGGGTCTTGGCATCAGCCATCAGGGAGCCATCCATCATGACTGATGAGAAGCCTGACTGGATGGAACGCAGACATACTGCCGGCTCAGAACCGTGATCCTGATGCATCACGATAGGGATATGTGGATACTGCTCAACAGCAGCAGAGATCAGATGGCGCAGGAAAGCTTCACCGGCATAGCCACGTGCTCCGGCAGAACCCTGCATGATCACTGGAGAGTCAGTCTCATCAGCGGCCTGCATGATTGCATGAACCTGTTCCATATTGTTTACATTGAATGCCGGCATGCCATAGCTGTTTTCAGCTGCATGATCCAGTAGTTGTCGTAATGAAATGAGTGCCATTTCGTCCTCCTTATTATTTTCAACGGGCACCAGCCCGGAAATAGTTATCTAAATCATGACCCTCACGAGCCTTTTAATCAATCAGCTTTGGTTGTTGAAGACTTCTCCAACCCGCACAATCTTCATTGTGTTTGTACCGCCTGCCTTACCCATCGGGGTGCCCAGCGTCATGATGATCAGGTCGTCTTTCTCGACCAGCTTATCATAGAGCATCATGGATACCACATCACGGGTGGCCTGCGGTGCTTCTGTTTCACCATAATCCGCACTTATCGGTTTCGGAATCACGTTTCGGAACAGAGTAACCCGGCCGGCAGTTTCAGCCAGTGGCGTCAGTGCATAAATTGGCACCTTGGTCAGGTGGCGTGACATATAAAGCACGGTGTTACCGCTCTGTGTAAGTGATGCAATCGCGGCGATTGGCATCAAATGCGAGGTCTCCATGGCCTGACGCGCCATGCACTCATCAACCGAGTGGGGTGGAAAGCGTGG